>CABQJA010000148.1 GCA_902464345.1 uncultured Clostridium sp. | reverse complement strand
TTCACTCTTGGGAAGCAGGAAAAATAAAATATTCATGTGTAAGCCCTCCTGATTATATAGATAAAAAATCTCATTAAAATCAACCCTATATTCATAATTATAACGAAAATCGGGGTATAGTACAATGTAAAAACAAGAAAAAAATATGAAGTTTTTATAACGTATTTCCGGAAAAAATGTCTGATAATAGAAGAAACGGTTGTTAATTGTCTGTAGCTTTGCTAAAATAAGAATATCTAAGGGCAGGAGGTAAAACGATGGATACCGAGAATATTTTTAATCAGAATGTAGATTATCTGATTCAGATCCGAGACGAAGTAGCACAGTACAATCAGCTGGAGCAGCATCTGAAGCAGTTAAATGATAAGCAGGATAAATTACGAAAGGCAGTCTCACAGGAAGAGAAGTCGATTCATGATGAGATTGCGACCACGATCAAGAAGCGAAAGAACGAGATCGAGAAGACCTATGATGATCAGCTGGATGCCGGACGTAAGAAGATCAAGAAGGCACAGGATGAGAAGAGCAAGGAGAAACTGGAACGTGTAGGACAGCGGGTGGATGAAGAGACCGCAGATGTAAAGGAGCATACCAGACAGCTGAAGACAGAGATGGCGACCTTATTTAAGAAGAATCATGTGCCGTCGTTCTGTCGGTCAGAGCTGTATTATATTTTATTTATGCCAAAGGGCGTTAAGGAGATTCTGGTGCTGATCTTATTCATTCTGATCGGACTGGTAGGCATTCCATACGGCTCCTATCGTCTGTTCAGCGGTGTTATCTTTGTAGGCAAGAAGTTTGCGGAAGCACCGTATTTTATGGCAATTGTGATCGCACTGACCCTGTTGATCGTGCTCGGAATATATTTCCTCATATTCAATCTGACGAAGGTTCGTCACAGAGATGTGATCGCAGAAGGAAGAAAGATCCGGAATCAGATGGTTGCAAATGATAAGAATGTACAGGCAATCAAGAATGCAATCAACAAGGATAAGGATGAGAGCCAGTACGAGCTGGGTGAGTATGATGCCCGGATCGAGAAACTGCAGGAGGAGCTGGATGCGGTAGCACAGCAGAAGCAGAATGCACTGACGGAGTTTGAACAACAGACGAAGCAGGTAATTACGGATGAAATCAACGGCAGACGCCAGGGCAAGGTGGAGGAGCTGAAACAGCAGTGTGAAGCAACCGGTGAAGAACAGGGACAGACAGAAGCACGGATCAAGGAATCCTCTCTGAATATTGCAGACCGCTATGCAAAGTATCTCGGAAAGAATATATGCAAAGAGGAAACCTTAAACGATATTATTAATATCATGCAAACGGAACAGATTGACACGATTTCGGAGGGTATTGCAATCTATAAGGGAGAGACTCCGCATCGCAATCAGGAATCTCTTCCAGAGGGGGAAAGTAGTCCTCGGCGTGGTTGATTCCCAGAGTAATACAATCGACTAATTTCATAACGGTGCAGAGCCGGGTATTCTGAAGAAGAAATGCACCCGGTCTGCCGGAAAGATTTACGATCCCGGTGATGGAGATATCTCCAATCTCCGGGAGATTTTTTGCAATTCCCTGGCCGGGTTTTAACGGACCCTGTCGCAGAGTCACATAGCCGATATGCTCCTTTGTTCCGAGAGAAGCATCGATGGCAATCACATACGGATCTTCATATTTCTGATAAATACGCTCCATGGTTTCTGCCAGATTAATGGCATGGACCGGATGCTCCAGATTTCCATAAATAATAAAATTATTTGCAGACGTACAGAGCTGATGACCCACCAGAGGCCCTAAAGCATCGCCGGTCACCCGGTCTGTTCCGATACACAGGATGATAACAGGCTGTGTTTCTTTTCGCGTGTGTTCCAGAAGTGTATATAATTCTCTGCCGAGTGCTTCATAGGCATATTGTTCCGAGGCATTAAAATAAATTGTCTTTCTCATAGTCATACCCTTATTCGTTTCAGATTTGCAGTGAACCGAAAAACAGTCCGGACTGCGGTTTATATTAAGTATAGACGCTCCGGTGAAATTTAGACATGAAGGGGTTTGTCACACGGAGCGGGAATGCACCGGATTGTGAAAAAAACATCCGGATAATGCCGAAAATTAAAACAAATTGCGTTCAATACCATCGATCGGACGACAGGATTTGATAAGGAAACTGATTTCTCAGTGCTATGATTCAGGTAGCAAGGAACGAGAGCTATGGAAAGGCGGGAGAAATAAAATGATAGAGGTTATTTACGATCATGGTGAAAATACAGAGCAGGGAGAGGAAATCAAGGGCATCCGGCTTCCGAAGAATATCCGGCAGGTAGGCACACCAAGGGGTGGGAGAAGGATTTATGTGGAAGACTATGTGATCACTTATCTGAATCAGCTGGCAAAGCCGGGCAATACATATGCCAGAGGGGCAATCCTGCTCGGAGAATATAAACAGGTGGAAAATCAGGGTGTGATCTTTATCAGCGGAGCTCTGGAAGCACAGAATGTGGAGTTTGATATTGATGAGGTGGAGTTTACCAACGAGGTGTGGACAGAAATCTATAATGATGTGAAACGCTTCTTTCCGGATCTGGAAGTTGTAGGCTGGTTCTTATCCCGCATGGGCTTTTCCACACAGATCAATGACAAGATAACGAAGATCCATCTGGAGAATTTTCCCGGACGGGATAAAGCACTGTTCATGATCGATGCACTGGAGGAGGAAGAAGCATGGTATCTGTTTGAAAACAATGCATTAAAAAAACAGAGTGGATATTACATATATTATACCCGGAATGATGCAATGCAGAATTATATGATGACCCAGAAGAATCACATGGTAGAGGCGGAGACCGATGTGGCACAGAGGGATCAGGAATTGCTGCAGAAATACAGGAATCGGCTGGAGCAGAGACTGGAGCCGCAGAAAGAGAAACGGGAAAAGCCGGTGAGTTTTCTGTACGTAGCAAGCTCCCTTCTGACGGTAGCATTTCTGGCACTGGGGATTACGGTCATTAACAGCTATGACCGGTTAAAGAATCTGGAAACGGCATTTCATCGGATCGACATTATGTCCGAGAATACAACAGAGACTCCGATGACAAATGTAATCTCTGTAGGTGCCAATGTGGAGCCTCTGGATTCGGAAGCAGATACGACAGAGGCTACCGGAACCGATGAGAATACAACACAGGCAGACGGCTCCTCGGATGCATCGTCGGAATCGGATAAGGATTCGGAATCCGGTGAGGCGAAGTCAGAGACAGAAGCTTCCACACAGGCGACGGAAGCGGCGAAGCCGGTGGTGGCGGACGGGGCACCGAAGTATTATACGGTGCAGGACGGAGATACCCTCTCCTCTATCAGTTTTCAGATGTACCATTCGATTCTTTATGTTGATAACATTATGGAAGCAAACGGAATGAAGAACGGAGATGAGATCTATGTCGGACAGCAGATTTTAATTCCGTCAATTCCATAAAAAGGCTAGTCTGACATTCTAAAATATGATAACATATATTAAAATATAGCGATAGAGAAGGGATCACATGGCACGACAGAAGAAAACATCGACCTCTGAACCGGAAATAAAAAAGGAACGGAAGGTTTTGGAATTTAATACAGTGGAGCAGGAGGAAGAGGCACCGAAGAGACGGCGGCCGACCGGTCTGATTATTTTTCTGCTGGTGGTTATACTGATAGCGGTCGGTGCTGGTATTTATATGAATCGCACCACCTACTATAATGACTATGAGGTATTATCATCTGCCGAAAGCTCGAATACAACGCAGATGGAATATCTTGCATATAACGGCAGTCTGATCAAGTATAGTAAGGAAGGGATCAGTTATCTGGATAAGGAAGGCAATCCGGTCTGGATGGAGAGCTATAATATGAAGCAGCCGAAGGCTGTAGTAGCCGGAGAGTACATTGCAGTTGCAGATTTAAACGGAAATAATGTATATATATTCAATGCTTCCGGAAAGGTGAGCATGACAGAAACACCGTATAAGATCTGTACCGTAGATGTTGCAAAGCAGGGTGTATTTGCGGTGATTCTGGAAAATGAGACCGAGGACTTTATTGAAATCTATGATAAGAACGGCGGTACCATTGCAGAAATGAGAACAACCATTGCAGACAGTGGATATCCGCTGGACATTGCCCTGTCTGAAGATGGTCAGAAATTGATGACCAGTTATATTACAATACAGGGAATCAAGGTGCAGAACACGATCGCAGCATACAATTTTGGAGACGTGGGACAGAATGAGACGGATCGTCTGGTTGGTGGCTTTAATAATCTGGGCGACACGATTGTTCCGAAGTTAGAGTTCTTGAATAATGATACTGCATGTGCATTCGGTGATGACCAGTTCATTGTATACAGTATGAAGGAAAAACCGAGTGAGAAAGCGGTCATCAAGGATTTTCAGGGCGAGATACAGAGTATTTTTTATAACAGCCGGTATATCGGAGTTGTGGAGCTGAACACAGGCTCAACGGAGGAAGGACAGGAGTCGGCAGGCACTGCACGCTATCGCCTCCGGGTATTTGACACGAACGGGAATCAGAGATTTGCAAAGGAGCTGAATACTTCTTATAAGAATATTTATGCAACCGAGAATGAGATTATCATAGTAGGAGATTCGGAATCCAGAATTTATGACTTTACCGGCAAACTGAAATTCTCCTATGAATTCACAAGAAATGTAGACAATATTGTGCCGACCGGAGTGAATAACCGTTATATTATCGTGTATGATAATTCCAATGAGATCGTGAAGCTTCGATATACCAAGGAAGAGGAGCAGAATACGAAATGAATATCTTTGGTATGATACTGATCATAATAATAGGACTTTGCCTGTGGGGCGGATTCCGGCGCGGGCTGTTTCGCAGCCTTCTGGTTGCGGCGGCCATGATTCTGTCTATGGTCGGTGCTGCATATGCGACTCCGGTTGTAGGGCAATGGATTCAGGAGCATACACAGATAGACGAACGGATAGAAACATATATAACGGAGAAGCTGCAGCTGGATCCTCTGCAGGAGGATGGCAAAACCGCACAGATGCAGATGATAGAGGAACTGCCATTTCCGGAAGGAATGAAGATGGCGGTTATAAATAACAATAATGTAGAGACCTATCTTGCATTTCAGGTACAGAGCTTTCAGGCATATCTGGCACATTACCTTGCGTGTGTGGCGATCAACAGCCTGTCTTTTATTCTGATTCAACTGGGAATCATAATTATATCTGCGGTACTCCTGCACATTTCAAGAGATATGACGGAAATTCCGATATTACATGGAATTGATAAAACGGGTGGCCTGTTGCTGGGAGCGGTGCAGGCATTGGCAATTGTATGGAGTGTATTTGTTCTGCTGGCGGCAATCGGAAATACAGCTGTTGGATTATGGGCATATTCCGGAATCTGCGACAGCCCGGTGCTGAGCTTTCTGTACGATCATAATCTGTTGTTAAACACGATCACGAATATGACAAAGCTGCTCTTCTGATCTGCGGGAACAAACCCGATTCGCCGGGAACTAAACAGGTGTGAAATCAGGGATTGAAAATCAAAAATAAAAAAAGTTGAAAAAATTTGAAAAAAGTTGTTGACAACCTATGGGGTGAGTGATATTATAGTCCTTGCTGACGCGGAAAACCGCAAAGCAAAACAACACAGAACCTTGATAATTAAACAATAAGACAACCCTGAAAATTCTAAAAGAATTTCAGAAACGGACAGTATGGTAAAGGTCAAAAGTGAGAAGAGATTCTTACTTGAGAAACCGGATCATACGACCTTAAAAACAGTAAAAAGGGAATTATTAGCCAGAAGTTGATAATGACCAAAGATCAAACTTTAATTGAGAGTTCGATCCTGGCTCAGGATGAACGCTGGCGGCGTGCTTAACACATGCAAGTCGAACG
>CABQJA010000147.1 GCA_902464345.1 uncultured Clostridium sp. | reverse complement strand
TAACTATTTTATGCGTTTTTCAGATCTTCCTGATCCAGCAGCCGGATATCATGTTTTCCAAGCATCTCAGCTGCCTCCTCCACCTGTTTTACTTTCAGGATCAGATATGCGGAATCGCTCTTTCCGGTATTAAAGTCATATAAATACTCCAGATTGATTCCCGCTTCCTCCAAGAGTGTCAATACGCGGTAGAGACTACCCGGTTCATCCGGGATTGCCACTGCCAGCACCGGTGTGATCGAGAAAATATATCCCTGTGCCTTCAGTGTTGTGGCTGCCAGATAAGAATCATTCACAATCACACGCAATACTCCGAAATCTTTGGTGTCCGCCAATGAGATTGCATGCAGACTAACCCCTGCGTCTGCCAGCACCTTTGTCACTTCAGCCAGATTCCCGATCTTATTTTCCACAAAAATAGATATCTGTTTTACCGTCATACCATCTACCTCCTCTTTGCCTTATGCCTGATACAGATTCCGCTTGTCAATGACACGTACGGCTTTTCCTTCGCTGCGTGCGATTGTCTTCGGTGCCACCAGCTTCACATCTGCATAAATACCAAGCATTGCCTTTAATGCACTTACCAGCTGCTTCTCTCTGCCGGAAATCTCGCTGATAGAATCAGAGAACATCTCCGGAGTCATCTCAACCTGAACTTCCAGGTTATCACTGTTATTTACTCTGGTTACAATAATCTGATAATTTGCCGGATATCCCTTATTCAGAAGAACTGTCTCAATCTGAGATGGGAATACGTTAACACCCTTGATGATCAGCATATCATCGCTGCGTCCCAACGGCTTTGTCATCTTAACATGTGTTCTGCCACACGAACATTTCTTATGACTCAGGATACAGATATCTCTTGTTCGATAACGCAGTAACGGGAACGCTTCTTTCGTAATACTCGTAAATACCAGTTCACCCTTCTCGCCATCCGGAAGCACTTCACCGGTAACCGGATTAATAACCTCTGCAATAAAATGATCTTCATTTACATGCATACCGGACTGCTCTTCACACTCAAAAGAAACACCCGGTCCGGAAATCTCTGTCAGACCATAAATATCATATGCCTTGATTCCCAGCTTATTCTCGATATCATGCCGCATCTCCTCGGTCCATGCCTCTGCGCCGAAAATACCGGCCTTCAGCTTAATCTTATCCCGCAATCCGCGTTCAATGATCGTCTCTGCCAGATATGCCGCATAGGATGGAGTACAACAGAGAATCGTAGACCCCAGATCTGTCATAAACTGAATCTGTCGATCGGTATTGCCGGATGACATTGGCAGCGTCAGAGAGCCAAGTCTGTGGGAACCGCCATTTAATCCTGCACCGCCGGTAAACAATCCGAATCCATAGCTGACATGTACCACATCATCCTTGGTACCTCCGGCTGCCACGATTGCTCTTGCGCAGCATTCTTCCCATAAATCAATGTCATGCTGTGTATAGAATGCAACGACACGCCGTCCGGTTGTACCGCTGGTTGACTGAATACGTACGCAGTCGGAAAGTGGTGTTGCCAGAAGTCCGTAAGGATATTCGTCCCGCAGGTCATCCTTTGTAATAAACGGAAGCTTGTGCAGATCCTCCACACCCTTAATATCTTCCGGCTTCAGTCCTTTCTCGTCCATCCGTTTCCGGTACATCTCTACGTTATCGTAGACATGCTTCACCTGCTTTACCAGGCGTTCATCCTGCCATGCCCGAATCTGATCCTGTGATGCACACTCGATCTCAGGCTGAAAATAGTTCCCCATGTTTGTAACCTCCACCTTTGTAATTTAAATATTTTACGTACTACAAATATTCTGATTTCAGAATATCATTTTATCTCTTATTTCACAAGTCCCGAACGGTTAATTGCACTGATCAATGCATATGCGGATGCATCAATAATATCGTTCTGGATACCGGCACCCCATGCTACCGTTCCATCCTTCCGTTCAATACCCACATATGCACACGCCTGTGAATTAGAACCTACCTGTAATGCATGCTCCTCATAGCAGATCAATGAGAAGTCGATCTTGAAATGCTTCTTTACCGCATTGGAAATCGCATCCAGACGTCCGTTACCCTTGCCATGATATACCTTCTTCGCACCATCGATCTCAATTGTAATCTCTGCCGTAAACTCTTCTCCCTGTGTGAAATGAGCCTCTAACAATCGGATCGGACTGTTGATATTTACATAAGTCTTCTGGAAGATGTCAAGTACCTCGCTTGCCTCCAGCTCCTTATGCATATGATCGGATACTTCCTTGACGGTATAGCCAAGGTCTTCCCGCATCTTCGGCGGAAGATTAAAGCCGTACTTCTGCTCCAGAATGTAACCGATACCGCCCTTACCGGACTGACTGTTGATACGGATAACATCGCCATCGTACCGTCTGCCGACATCCTTTGGATCCAACGGAAGATATGGCACGGTCCACTGCTCCAGATGCTTCTCTTCTCTCCACTTCATACCCTTGGCAATCGCATCCTGATGAGAACCGGAGAATGCGGCAAATACCAGCTGACCGGTATATGGTGAACGTTCATATACATGCATTCTGGTCACACGCTCATATAACTCTGTTAATTCCGGTATATTGCTGAAGTCAAGCTTCGGATCTACTCCATGTGTATACATGTTCATTGCCAATGTAATAATATCCACATTACCGGTACGCTCACCATTGCCAAACAGGGTACCCTCGATCCGGTCTGCACCTGCCAGAATACCAAGCTCTGCATCTGCCACACCGCATCCACGGTCATTATGCGGATGAAGGGAAAGGATCACGTTCTCACGGTTATTCATATTCTCACTCATATACTCAATCTGACTTGCATATACGTGCGGAAGTGACATCTCCACAGTTGCCGGAAGGTTAATGATGACCTTATTGTCCGGGGTCGGCTGCCATACATCGATCACGGCATTGCAGACCTCTAATGCATACTCCGGCTCAGTTCCGGTAAAGCTCTCCGGTGAATATTCAAACTGGAAGTTACCACCGTCTTCCTCTGCCAGCTGCTTTAAAAGCTTCGCTCCGGAAACTGCGATCTCCAGAATTTCTTTCTTTGATTTCTTAAATACCTGCTCCCGCTGTGCCAATGAAGTCGAATTATACAAATGTACCACTGCATGCTTGCAGCCGCGAACAGCCTCAAATGTCTTCTTGATAATATGCTCTCTGGACTGGGTCAGTACCTGTACCGTTACATCATCCGGAATCAGATCCTGCTCGATCAGGGTACGAAGAAACTCATACTCGGTCTCTGATGCAGCCGGGAATCCGACCTCAATCTCCTTAAAGCCTACCTTCACCAGCATCTTGAAAAACTCTACCTTCTCTTCCAGACTCATCGGAACGATCAATGCCTGATTGCCATCCCGCAGATCTACAGAACACCATGCCGGTGCGTGGTCAATATACTCCTTGTGTGTCCATTTCAAACACTCCGTTGGCGGCATAAAATAGCCTCTCTGATACTTCTGATAATTCATCATTTCTTTAACCTCCTATCTACCGTATCCTATGTGAAAAGTCAGTCCCGCATGCTTTCCTGCAAAAGAAAAAGCCCCTGACATCTCTCCGTTAGAGACGTAAGGAACTTACGCGGTACCACTCTAATTCATACTTCTGTATGCACTCTCACAGATACGAACCTGAAACTTACTGATGATCCTGCTTCTGGATTTCGATCACCCGGTCTTATATCCTACTGCAATAACGGTCAGTCACCGGCAAAGCCTACTTCTGAATCTATCCTTCAGCCCGCTGCTCAAAGGCCAGTTCAAACTTATTCCGTAACTGTCTCACACCAACCGACAGCTCTCTGAATCCTTCCTAAGTCCTACTATTCCTTGTCCTTGCATTTATAGATTTAACTTAGCATAAAATCAGAGAGCTGTCAATGTCTTTATCTGTTTGGTATGTATTTTGGTATGTATTTTCTCATTTAGAACGTGTTCCGGTTTTCTTATTCATCCAACCGGAAAATCTCCATCCGGTGCTCCAGTTCCTCTGCGATCTGGCGTAACTGATTTACATTCTCGGAAATCTGTGAAACAATATCACTTACCTCAGTTACAGAAGCTGATGTTTCCTGTGTACCGGCTGCATTTTCTTCTGCAATTGCGGTCAGATTCTGTACGATATCAACCACATTGACTCTCGCCTCATCCAGACTCTTCGTCCGGTCTGCGATATTTCCGACACCCCGGTTCGACTTATCGATTGCCGCAAATAACTGTTCAAACTGCTGTCCCATCTGATGAATATTCCGGTTCTGAACCTCCATGATCTCCATAACCTCGTTCATGGTATCTACCGCTTTACCGGAATCGGAAATCAGTAATGTAATGATCTCACCGATCTGTCTGGCAGAATCGTTGGACTGCTCTGCAAGCTTCTGAATCTGGGATGCAACAACAGCAAAGCCCCGACCCTGTTCTCCGGCTCTGGCTGCCTCGATCGATGCATTCAGTGACAGAAGATTCGTCTGCTCCGCAATAAATGTGATCAGCTCTGTTGCCTCACGAATCTTCATGGCAGACTCATTGGTTGTATTTGTCTGCTGATAGATCAGATCGATCGACTCCTTCGCCTTATGGTTGATCTCCTCCAGATCCGCCAGGGTTTGGGAAGCATCATCCCCGGACTGCTTCATGGAATTCGCATATAAGTACAGATTCTCAACCTCCTGGTTGGTCTCCTCTACCATGTTACCCATCTGGATTACATTCTCAGTCGCCTTCTGGGTATCCTCTGCCTGTGAGCTGGCACCTTCTGCGATCTCGTATACCGCCCGTTCTACCTGCTCCATATTGTTCAGTGTCTCTTTGGCATGTTCATCCAAAGCAGCCGCTGTCGTATGAATATTATTACTCTGTGCCTTAATCTCTGTTACAATTGCATTAAACTGATCTCTGACACCACCGATCGACCGGCTTAAAAGTCCCACTTCATCCCGGCGCTGTCCGATCTGTTCCCGTCGGTCATCATCCCGCAGATCCAAAGTTGAGAACCGGTCTGTAATCTCTGCCATCTCCTTGATCGGCTTTGTAATGATCGCAGAACAGAAGACTGCGATTACAACGCAGACTATAAATGCGATCAGTGTACTGATCAATGTCTTTAACAAAATGCTCTGTATATCCGATGTAATCTCCGCCTTATCGGCTGATATGATCAACAGAAAGCCATGTGCCTCATCCGGATAAACGCCGGCATATTTAATTGCTCCACGGAAATCATACTCATAGACTGCCGTCTGCTGCGGTTTCCCATCCCTAATATCCGACAGCATCTGTTTTACAACCGCATTTTCCACCGAAACACCGATTTTCTCCGCAATCGGATGATATAACATCGTTCCGTCCAGATCCACTACATAAGCATAGCTGCTTTCTTTTCCGTTAATACTGATCTCCTTCAACAGATCCTGTACTTCCGGTGTCGATACGATATCCAGCCCGCCTTCCGTCACATATTCTCCCAGCATCCTGCCGTATGCCATTGCTACATCCTTCATGTAACTGCTCTGCATTGCCGAAAAATTCTTCGTGATCAACGGACGAATTGTAAACAATACCGTCAATGCACATATCAATACCGTCACTACGATCATGACCAGGATCCTGCTCCTTATAGAATGTGCAAAATTAATCCTGGTCTGAACCCTCTGTTGTAATTCTTCCGTTAAATCTTCCTGTTTCATCATAGAATGTCCCCCTGTTTTCATTGATTTCCCGAGAAATTGTATAATCGCTTGTGAAGATAGATTTTAAGACTTTTTAATAAATTCCCCTCACGATTTTGGTAATATTTTACAACAAAATCGCAAAAAAATCAAGATACTATACATTGTGTACAATATCCTGATTGTAGAGTTACAATTGATGTGACACCTTACCCCTATACAAAAACGGTTAAGTACTTTAGAA
>CABQJA010000146.1 GCA_902464345.1 uncultured Clostridium sp. | reverse complement strand
GCTTTTAAGTTCATTTAAGGTTTCTGTGTTATTTTATAATAAGATACCAATAAGCTATGACACTGAGCTTTCGGATATAAACCATACGTTCAATAGGATTGTCAGGAGGGATGTTCCATGCGACTGTTACTTGCCGAAGATGAAAAAGAATTGTCAGCAGCCTTAACTGCTATTTTTAAACACAATAACTACTCTGTAGATGCCGTCTACAACGGTCAGGATGCTCTGGATTATCTGGAATGCGGCAACTATGATGCTGCTATTCTAGATATTATGATGCCGAAAATGGATGGTCTGACCGTTCTGAAGAAGGTCCGGGCTGCCGGTAATGCCGTTCCGGTCATTATACTGACTGCCGTCGGCGGAATCGATAGCAAGGTTACCGGTCTGGATCTGGGTGCGGACGATTATCTGACCAAGCCCTTCTCCACCAAGGAGCTACTTGCCAGAGTCCGGGCGATCACCCGCCGCAAGGAGGATATGAGTCATTCAATTCTCTCCTTCGGAGATTTATCCTTAAACCGTGCCACCTATGAATTATCCTGCGGTGAAAATCATATCCGGTTATCCAACAAGGACTTTCAGATGATGGAAATGCTTCTCATATCCCCCGGTCAGATCATCTCTACGGAGCAGTTCATGGATAAAATCTGGGGATATGACAGCAATACCGAGCTGAATGTTGTCTGGGTATATATCTCCAATCTCCGAAAAAAGCTGACACAGCTGCATTCAACCGTAACCATTAAAGCCACACGTAATCTGGGATATTCTGTGGAGGTCGCACATGCTTAAGAAATTAAAAGGTAAATTCATCCGGGTATCCATGCTTGCAGTCACACTGGTACTGCTGCTCATCATGGGTACTATCAATATCACAAATTATGAAAGCACAAAGCAGAGTGCAGAACAGCTTTTAAACATTCTGGCCGACAATGAAGGTGTTTTTCCACAACCGGAGAAGCCGGCTGACAATCATCCATCGGCAGTCACCCCGCCATCAACAGACAATCCCCCTCTGTCAGCCGATGACCCTCCACATAAAGAAGATACCCTTTCCCCGGAAACGCCCTTTAATACCAGATATTTCACCGTAACCCTTACTACCTCAGGCACTACCACCAACATTGCGGATACCAATGTCACCAACATTGCAGCTATCTCTTCCGAGACCGCCGGTTCCTATGCCGAGGAATTATTCGCCAGAGGAAAGGTCTCCGGATATGTAGGCAATTACCGTTACCGCCAGGTCACCTGCTCCAATGGTGATTCTATGTATATCTTTCTTGACTGTGAACGGGAGCTACAGTCCTTTCACAACTTTCTGACTGCCAGCCTGCTGATCAGCCTTGCCGGTTTGCTTCTGATCTTTATCCTGCTTTTGATCTTCTCCGGCATTGCCGTTCATCCAATCGTCGAAAGCTATGAGAAACAGAAGCGCTTCATCACGGATGCCAGCCATGAGATTAAGACTCCGCTGGCCATCATTGATGCCAATACCGATGTCATTGAGATGGAACACGGAGAAAGCTCCTGGACTGCCAGCACGAAAAAACAGGTAGAACGTCTGACCTCGCTGACCGAAAAGCTGGTTCTGCTTTCCAAGATGGATGAGGCACAGCCGCGGATAGAAATGCAGCCTGTCCCGGTATCCGATCTGCTGACCGATACTCTGGATTCCTTTGAGGCTGTCTGTGCGACCAGAAATATTACCCTGACTGCATCCATTGAACCGTCTGTCACTATTAACGGAAATGCGGATACCCTGCAACAGGCATTTACGATGCTGATTGACAATGCTGTAAAATATTCGGATGGTTCCATCTCCGTTACCCTGCAGAAGCATGGCCGGATTGCCCAGCTGACCTTTGCCAATTCGGTCGCCGAGATCAAACCCGGCCGTCACAATGAGCTGTTTGAACGCTTCTACCGGCCGGACACCTCCCGAAATACACAGACCGGCGGATTTGGTATTGGGTTATCCACAGTCAAGGCGATTGTAGAAGCTCATAAGGGGAAAGTCTCCGCCAGAGCTGCCGATGCACATTCCATTCAGTTCGTATTGATTCTCCCTCTGTAATGCAGATCACATAAAATTAACAATTACTTTAAGCTTAAATTAAGGTTCCCTTGCTATCATCTAGGAAAGGAAAGCAAAGGAGCCTTATTTTATGGATATTCAAACCGTATTCAAACGTTATGAAATCAAATATTTCCTGACTCAGGCACAGATGCAGGAGCTAAAACATCAGATGATGCCTTATATGTGTGCAGATGCTCACGGAAAATCGACGATCTTAAATCTTTACTTTGATACCCCGAATGACATGCTGATCCGTCATTCTCTGGAGAAACCGGTATATAAAGAAAAGCTTCGCCTCCGGAGCTATCAGATCCCTCAGACGGAGACTCCGGTCTTTCTGGAAATCAAGAAAAAGTATGAGGGGGTTGTTTACAAGCGACGCATCGGCAGCTCCTATCGGCAGATGACCGATTACTTAGAACATGGCATTCCATTTTCCGATAGCCAGATCATGCATGAAATCAATTATTTCATGAGTTACTATCCGGAGCTTACGCCACATGTCTTCCTCTCCTACGACCGGGAAGCTTTTTATGGGAAAGCAGATGCAGACTTCCGGATCACATTTGACCGAAACATTCTCTGGCGAACCGATCAACTCACTCTGGATGCCGGCGTCTTCGGCACTCCTCTGCTTCCGGAGGACGCTGTCCTTCTTGAGATAAAAACTGCCGGTGGAATGCCTTTATGGCTGACACACTTTCTGAGAAATGAACAGCTGCAGAAATGCTCCTTTTCCAAATACGGAACGGTTTATATCCAAACCCTTAAGAATCACTCACAACCACTTTTTACTGATATGGAGGTAGCAATATGAATACTACATGTTTTAATTCAATCTTTGACTCAACCGCAACAACCCTGTCTTTGACGGATTTTCTGATCTGTCTTTTCGTTTCGCTGGGAATCGGCTTCTTTCTCGCTGCCGTCTACTCCTTCCGGACCAGATATACACAGAGTTTTTTCGGAACCATGGTCCTGCTGCCCGCTATCGTCTGCGTCGTGATCATGCTGGTAAACGGCAATGTCGGTGCCGGTGTCGCGGTTGCCGGAGCCTTCAGTCTGGTACGTTTCCGGTCTGTTCCGGGCACTGCAAAAGAGATCGGTGCCATCTTTCTGGCAATGGGAGCCGGGCTGCTGACCGGAATGGGTTATATCGGTTATGCGCTGCTCTTTTCAGCAATCATGGGCATCATCACATTACTGCTGAACCTTCTCGGAATCGGTTCTCACAGCAAGTCCGAAGGGCTGACCCTGCGGATCACGATCCCGGAGGATTTAAACTATACAGACGCATTTCAGGATCTGTTTGATCTTTATACGACCCGTTCTTCCTTAACCGCAGTGAAAACAACCAACATGGGAAGCATGTTCCGGCTGACCTATACGGTTTCCATGAAGAAGGATGCGGATCAGAAGGAATTTCTCGATGCGCTCCGTTGCCGGAACGGAAATCTGGAAATCAGTCTGCTCAATGACAGCACTGCCATTACAGAATTATAGGTATCTCCCCTTGCAACTACTTACTCAGACAGGAGGTTTTTCTATGAGAAAACAGTATTTAAATCATCACACGTTTCTTGCACTTGGAGTATCCGGTCTTCTGATTCTGACATCCCTGACCGGATGCAGCACCTCTGCAACCACCGGCTCCACAGCCTCCGCAGGTGCATCCGTTACAACAGAGTCCGGTACTTCGGATTCCGCTATCACCTTCACCAGATCAGAAATGTTTACAGACCGTGACCAGGATGCTTCCTACGATACTGCCGGTGCCACCACAATCCAGTTCACGGATGATGCCATCACCTGCGATGACGATCAGGTCTCCATCTCAGATTCCACCGTTACCATCTCGTCCGGCGGCACCTATATCCTGAGCGGATCCTCTGCACAGGCCCAGATCATCATTGATACGCCGGATGATGACAAGGTACAGCTGGTTCTTTCGGATCTGACACTCAGCTGTGAAACCAGTGCCCCGATCTATGTCAGAAATGCCGATAAGGTATTTATTACTCTGGCTGACGGTTCCGATAACTCCCTTTCCACCACCGGTGAATTTGTACAGATCGATGATAACAACATTGACGCGGTTATCTTTTCCAAGGAGGATCTGACACTTAACGGAACCGGTAGTCTCACTATTACTTCTGCTTACGGTCACGGAATCGTTTCCAAGGATGACCTGGTCGTTACCGGTGGTAGTTACACTATGACCTGTGCCAGACACGGCCTGTCTGGAAAGGACAGTGTCCGGATCCTGGATGGCACCTTTGACCTGACTACGACCAAGGATGGAATCCATGCGTCAAACGATGATGATGAGACCCTCGGATATATCTACATTGCCGGTGGTGACTTTACCATCTGCTCACAGGATGACGGCATGCACGCCGACTCCGCTCTCTACATTGAGGATGGCACCATCGATATCACCGAAAGCTATGAAGGACTGGAGGGACAGACCATTACGATTCTGGATGGCACGATCTCTATCGTTTCATCCGATGACGGTATCAATGCCTCCAGCGGCTCCTCTGCTTCCTCCGGTAACGAGCCTCAGAAACCAGATGGCAATCGGGACACCGATACCCCTCCGGAGAAGCGGGAATTTCCGGACGGACAACAGCCAAGCGACATGACACCTCCGGAAGACGGACAAATGCCAAGCGACATGACACCTCCGAATGACGGACAACAGCCGTCTGATATGACGCCTCCGGGCGGCTTCGGTGGCAATGGTGGCTTCGATATGGATGCGGATGAATCCTGCAGTCTCACGATTTCCGGCGGTGACATCTCCATTGATGCCGGCGGTGACGGAATCGATTCCAATGGTTACTTCTATATGACCGGCGGAAATGTATTCGTGGCCGGTCCGGAAAGCAATGGTGACAGTGCTCTGGATTACGGCATCTCTGCAAGCATATCCGGTGGCACCTTCCTGTCAACCGGTTACTCCGGTATGGCACAATCATTTTCCGATGATTCTGAGCAATGCTCCTATATGATAAAGCTCGATACTATGGTTGAAGCTGATTCATCTATTCTGACACTGACCGGTGCAGAAGGTGTGGTCTTGCTGTCACATACGACTAATAAATCCTACAACTGTGTGATCGTCAGCTGTCCGGAGCTGACCAGTGGAGCTACTTATACACTGACCACCGGAAGCATCAGTCAGGAGATCACCCCATAATTCTCCCGTCAATCGAAAACGTCACAACCTGCCACGGAATAAACTTTCCGCTGTTTTGAAGTGCCTGCTTTGCCGCATGCTCCAGTCCGCCGCAGCACGGCACTTCCATTCTTAATATCGTAACACTCTGAATATCATTTCCTGCTATGATCTGTGTCAGCTTTTCACTGTAATCAATATCATCTAATTTCGGACAGCCGATGATCGTAATCTTTCCTTTCATAAACTCCTGATGAATATTGGCATAAGCATAAGCCGTACAATCCGCCGCGATCAGAAGCTTTGCCCCATTAAAATACGGAGCATTGACCGGAACCAGCTTGATCTGACACGGCCACTGACCCAGCTGTGACTGCTGCCGGACCGGATGGTTCTCCGCCTCCGCTGCCTGCATAATTTCCGCATCGGCAGCCGCCCCCGGCCGATCCTGCCCACGGTTGAATTGGTGCATCTGCTTTCCCGGACATCCGGCAAATACCGGCTGCCCCTTCTGCTTCTTATTCGCAAGAACCGCCTGCTCATCATAGGCTGCCGCCTCCCGCTCGGTGAATGTGATCGCTCCGGTCGGACAGTTCGGCAGGCAGTCTCCCAGACCATCGCAGTAATCATCCCGCAAAAGCTTTGCCTTTCCGTTTACCATACCGATTGCCCCTTCATGGCATGCCTGCACGCAGGCACCACAGC
>CABQJA010000145.1 GCA_902464345.1 uncultured Clostridium sp. | reverse complement strand
TATGTGCTATCTTATTATATATTTACATTCGTCTTAAAGCCGGCATCCGGATTCCGGAGCTATCCGATCCGCCGCAGGACCTCGACCAGTATCGCATATACTACGCACAGGCCCATTCCCACGCCAAGTATCACATTCACAACCCGAACCTTATCGATCTTCATGGCTTCCTTCTCTTCCGGTGTCTTCTTCCGGAACATGCTCTTTAAGATTTCCTGCCGTCCGTTCAGATATGCAATGGCATATACCAGAAAGCCTGCCAGTGCCAGACCTACCAGTGCAGGGATCAGCATCATGCCCGCAATTGCCAGACACTGTCCCGGTGTCGTTGCCGTAGCCGCATCACTGACATTCATCATCTGATCAATCTCCTGCTGGTTGATACCACTATCCTCCAGCACCTGCGTACTCCAGCTCATCAGCTTCGGTAACAGATATAACAGCGAGGTCGATGTTGCATTATACAGGAAATGCAGCAGCATCGTTGCCAGAATACTGCCACTTGCCTCCAGCAGAATTCCCATTAAGATTCCAAGTGCCAATGCATATGCGATCTGATTGAAATTCATATGCATGAGTCCGAAGCACAGCGCCGAGAACAGAATTGCCGTCCACGGATGCCGCTCCTGATAAAAGCTGTTTAACAGCACTCCGCGGAATGTGGTTTCCTCAACAATTGCCGGGAGCAATGCCAGCAGGGAAATACCTGCCACATATGGCAATGACGTGGTCACGCTGTCCATGGTGCTCGCAATCACGTTTGTAGAAAATGCCATACTGATCGCATTAATACAGATCAGTAACGGCTCCAGCAGATATACCACCGGAATCACAAGCAACAGGGACCAGAAATTAATCTTACGGAACCGGATCAGCTGGAACAGATTCTGCCTGGTCACCAAAGCATAGATCAGCACCGGAATAATGATCAGTCCCTGTGGGATCAGAATATTCAATGCCACCGGAATATCCCCGAAATCAATAAATCCTACACCAATGTTAATCACTACCAGTATCAGAAACAGGATACTGGCCCCCTGTATCATCTTTTTCTTCTCCATACATCCTCCAGCCGGTCACCGCGCATATGCCGGAATGACCGCTCTATGTATCATCCTTCCGGATTACTTTACTGCAATTGCTTCGATCTCGATCAATACGTCCTTCGGAAGTCTTGCCACCTCTACGCAGGAACGTGCCGGGCAGTCTCCGTGGAAGAACTCGGCATAGATCTCGTTTACCTTTGCAAAATCATTCATATCCTTAATGAATACCGTTGTCTTAATTACATTCTCACAGCTGGTGCCTGCCTCTGTCAGCAATGCTGCCAGATTACCGATCGCCTGCTTTGCCTGTACCTGAATATCTCCTTCTACCAGCGTATTGGTTGCCGGATCAATCGGGATCACACCGGATGTAAAGATCATGCCGTTTACCTCGATTGCCTGTGAATATGGTCCGATCGCTGCCGGTGCCTTGTCTGTTGATATTACTTTCTTCATAATAATAGCCTCCATTCTTACCTGTATCTTACTTTTTATGAATCTCCTGATCGGTGATCTCAATCTTTCCTGCCTTCAGCAAATGTCCGACTGCCCGTTTGAACTCATTCTTGCTCATGCCGAACTCTGCCTTTATCTTCTCCGGAGATGCCTTATCCGTAAACGGCAGTACGCCGCCCAGCTCATCCATGCGCTGCTCGATTTGCTCGGCATCCTCATTCATCTGCACATATGCGACCTTCCGCAGACTGATATCCAGCTTTCCGTCCTCCCGGACATTCATGATCCGGCCCTCGATCTCCTCACCAACGGAAACCTTCTGATATAATTCCTTTTTTGGAACCAGACCGGAGTATTTACCCTCTACCAGAATAAATGCCCCCATGTGATCCTTATATTCATAAACGATTCCATGAACCATATCATTCTTTTTATATGGGGAATTCATGTCCAGATGCTGATATAACCGCATTGTCACACAAAGCCGGTCACTTTTATCCACATACATATATACAGGATAGGATTCGCCCTCTGCCACTCTGGTCGTCTGCTCCTTAAACGGAAGTAATATATCCCGCTCCAGTCCGCAGTCCATAAACGCACCGATTCCCGCTACACTGACTACCTTCAGGACGCCGATCTCACCGACCGTCAGATATGGCCGGTTCGTTGTTGCGATCTTTCTGTCCTGGGAATCCCGGTAAACAAATACCTCTATGGTATCTCCCGCCTTCGTATGCTCCGGGACCTGCTTTCTCGGAAGTAATACGGCTTCCTCTTCGTCTTCCTCCCCCAGATATACTCCGAAATCCTTCATCCGGAGTACCTTAAGATTCAGATATTTTCCTACTTCTATCATCCTTTTCTCTTCCTTTCCCGCACCTGCATACATTACCGGATTATGAACTCCGTACTCACATGCATATCACCGGCCTCATCATAAAATGCCACATAGCATTTATCCTCTGTCATCTGCCGTCTGATATACATCCGGTCTCCGATCTTTACCTGCTTCCGGTAATCCACCCGGATCCGGGCGATCTCCGCGTACTCCGGAAGATAATCCGATGCAATATCCACATACATTGCATTATTCATATGCTGATACATATCTGCATAATGCTCTGTTACCAGTACCTGATCCACCTCTTCCATTTCTGAAGGAAGCGTGATCTTACGCGGCTGATACTCCATCTCCAGCTGATCATCCAGTCCATACTTGCTGTACTCCTCCGGAAGTGTCACTGCCGGCTTCATATTCGCAATATCCGTATGCAGCCACAGGGCATAGGCCTTTACAATCTGATTTCCGGCTTCATCCACGATCTCATAATTCCGATACCCAAAGGACGACCGGAAACTATACGGCCATGTCCGAACTGTCACAATCTCATTATATACCGGCAGCCGTTCAATATCAATCTGCCACGACGTCAGAAGCCAGGCAAGTGACCGTGGTGCCAGATACGGGATCCCGACTCCGACTGCCTCCGAATGTTCGATACTGATATCCTGAAAATATTTCGGAAGCTCATATAGTCGCAGCTTCTGATCGGACCCTATATCACTGAACCGGATACGCACTTTCATTTCATACATATTAATTCCTTCTTTCTATCTGCCGGCGGCTGCCTTTTTACTCTCTGTCTTTTTATTCTCTGTCTTCTTACCTTCGGTATCCTTCGTGCCTGTTTTCTTTGCCGCCTTACGTACCTGTGCGGAATCCCATTTGAGGATCTTCTGCCTGATAAACGCCTTCTCGGGTTCCTCTGCCGGTACATATCCAAGCTCCTGTAACCGTTTTACAGAATTCGTCACATCCAGGATCGATACATCTCTGCTCTTTGACTTAAAATCATAACCCCGATATACATCCAGAACCACGTATATATCCTTTGTCCGTTTATCCGGACTCTTCAGGACGCTCTTTACACTCCAGTCATCTACAATGGTCTGCTCCCCCGGCACCTCATCTGTGACCTGATTCACTTTCTTCACATATATGTTATCCGTGTCACAGATCGCCCACGGTACAATATATATCAGCTTACCCATCTGCACTGCCTCCTTTGCATCTGTCTTATTATACATAAAAGCGCTCTGTTTGTCATACTTATTTTAAAATTTAAGATTTTAATAATAACTTTGAAATTTTTTCAACTTTTTTCAAAAAAGGTATTGCTTTTTTCATTTGCTTACTGTATAATAGCCATTGTTGTGAGTGATGGGATATCGCCAAATGGTAAGGCACTGGATTCTGATTCCAGCATCTGTAGGTTCGAATCCTGCTATCCCAGTAAAAAGGGTCTGTAAGGTTTACAGATCCTTTTACCTTTTTAAAACGTTTGTTGACCACAATTAACCATCAACACGTTTTGTTCTATAACTCACGTTTTATCCTATAGGTCGCCTATAATCCTGAAATTAAGAAAACCATGGAACCGCTCCGGCTATCGGATGGATTCCATGGTTTTATGTTTATTCTGTCGTAGTTGAAAAATAGTATTTTGCAGATGCGGCTGCTCCGGTCAGTCCGAACCGCTTATGCTGGTTCACGCCACTTCTCCGTGTCATATCTCCTTCTACCTGTGGATCAAATATAAACTCTGTACCCTCTACTACAATACTTGGCCAGTAATGCTCCACGCTGCCGCCTCTGGATGATGCGGTACTGCCATAACACAATCTGCAGTCATATCCCAGTGCCCTTGCAATATAAGTGAATGCAGATGACCAGTTATTGCATGCTCCGTAGCCATCCCGCAGGAAAGCGGTAGCCCATGCTACAGACTTCTTTCCGGAACCATAATTGCAATTATAATTATAACCATAGCTGTAATTCGCTACCATATAATCATAGCAGGCCTTCAGCTGCTCAGAACGGCTCATATCATCCGTTGTAGCCTTTGCGATAAAATCCTGCACCAGAGAATCCAGATATGCATCCCCGGATCCCTGTACCTGTACATCGGCATATTCCAGAACCTGCATCACATTTCCGCCTGCGATCGCCTCTGTCAGCTTCGCTGCACGATCCTGCTCCAGCTGTGCATATGCAGACTCTGCATCCAGCAGATCCTGTTCATTAATATAAGCTCTTGCATCTCCGGATGTATTCTCATATAACTGCCGTGCCGCCAGAATCTCATTGTGACTGGATAAGGACACCGTATCCAGCCTTGCGATCACTGCAGATACCTCTTCTGCCTCGATCCGTGCCGCAATCTCAGTCTCAATCTGCTCCATAGACGTGCTCATTGCAACCGTCTCTGCTGTCTCTATCTGAATCTGTTCATGTCTGTCCGTATAGTCTGTGATCAATACCAATGATGCTGCCATCGCCAGCATCATACCGGCGCCTGCTCCGGTTTTCAAAGAAATCTTCATATCGTTCCTACCATATCATTATTCATCTGTCATGATTTAAATATTAAATCTTCTTAACAAGATGTAACAAAATTGTAACATATTGTTAAGGAGCATGCAATACTTAATTGGAAATCTATGGAATTGTTATTTTAGCCGATGGAGCAGCTCTTCAAAACAGACACCATCCTCCGGTGGAATCTGCCGCTCGTTGGTAAGCAGCATACAGTCGCGGATAAACCGCACTGCCTTTCTGACAGATGTCGCGAATTCCACACCGTTCACACAATCCCCTGCGATCACGGATGCGAAAACATCCCCGGTACCTGCCCGTTCCTGTGCAACCCGTTTACTCCGTATGATGGTCTTTTCTCCGTTCCGTTCATACACCACATTACCCAGATATTCCCCCATGGAAATACCGGATATTACGATTTTATCCGCACCTACCTGAGACAGCTTTTCTGCCATAGCATATAATTCCGCCCTGGTCCATCCCGTCTGTCGATACGGTGTATCTGTCAGGAAACAGCATTCCGTCAGATTCGGTGTCAGAATATCCGCATAGGAGACCAGCTTTTTCATCTCCCGGCGCATATCCTCCGTATAGGTCGGATACAGTTCCCCGTTATCTCCCATCACCGGATCAATGATCACCTTTGTCCGTTCCATCCGGAATGTCCGGATAAACTCCTCTACGATCTGAATCTGCTCCCTGGAGCCCAGAAATCCTGTTGCGATTCCATCAAACTCCAGTCCTAACAGCTTCCAGTTCTTAATAAACTCCCGCATGTTCTGTGTACAGTCTTCAAAAAAGAAATGCTCATATCCGGTGTGGTTGGAAAAAATAGATGTCGGAACCGGACAACACTGCAGACGCATATGAGAAATGATCGGGAGGGCTACTGTGATCGAGCATCGTCCAAACCCGGACAGGTCATTGATTACTGCTATTTTCTTCTGATTATTATGTGAAATCATATGTCTTTTCTCCTGTTAGTTTCTGGTATATATCCAGATATAAGAAAAGCCTGATGAAGTCTCATCAGGCTTAACGCTGCGTGCTAGAGGATTCGAACCCCCGGCCTTTTGGTCCGTAGCCAAAC
>CABQJA010000144.1 GCA_902464345.1 uncultured Clostridium sp. | reverse complement strand
GCTGAAGGATACTCTGGATGTATGGGACAGTCAGCTGGTCCGGTACGGATCGGAGATTATAAAGGAAAGAGCAGACTTTATCCGTCAGCTGAATGAAATATTGAAACAGATCCATTCTTCACTGACAGGAGAGAAAGAACATCTGGAAATCCGGTATGATAGGAATGTTTCGGAAGAGGAATATGAGGATATTCTGAAGCTGAAGCAAGACACGGATCTGAAATATCAGTCTACCCAGTATGGACCGCACCGGGATGATATGAGTTTTTATATCAATGATGTGGAGGTACGGAAGTTCGGATCCCAAGGGCAGCAGCGGACAGCTGCATTATCCTTGAAGCTGGCGGAAATAGAAATTGTGAAACAACTGATCCATGATACCCCAATTTTACTTCTGGATGATGTAATGTCGGAGCTGGATGAGAAAAGAAGAGATTATTTATTGCATTCCATTCATGAGATACAGACCATCATAACCTGTACCGGCTATGACGATTTCATACAGGAACGCATGAAAATAAATGAAGTTTATAAAGTTATAAAAGGACAGGTTTATCCGGTCAGTATCAAGGAATAGGCCGGATAACATGAGTATTTATAGGAGGATGAAAAATGGCAAACGAGTATGGAGCTGAACAGATTCAGATTCTGGAAGGACTGGAAGCAGTTCGGAAGAGACCTGGTATGTATATCGGCAGTACATCTGAGCGTGGATTACATCATCTGGTATATGAGATCGTTGATAATGCGGTAGATGAAGCATTAGCAGGGTTTTGTACGGTCATTGATGTTTCAATCAATGAAGATAATTCCATTACAGTTGTAGATAACGGACGTGGTATTCCGGTTGGAATCCATGCAAAGGCAGGGATTCCTGCTGTAGAAGTCGTATTTACGATTCTGCATGCCGGCGGAAAGTTCGGCGGTGGAGGATATAAGGTATCCGGTGGTCTTCATGGTGTAGGTGCCTCCGTAGTAAATGCTCTTTCCGAATGGCTGGAGGTTGAAATCAGCCGGGACGGTAAGGTATACAAACAGCGTTATGAACGCGGTAAGGTCATGTATAAGTTAAAAGAGGTTGGTAAGAGTAATCATACCGGTACTAAGGTTACTTTTAAGCCGGATGCGGAGATTTTCGATACCACTGTATATAACTTCGATACATTAAAGGTTCGTTTAAGAGAGACAGCATTCCTTACCAAAGCTTTAAAGATTAATCTGATCGATAAGAGAGAGGATCCTGTTAAAGAGCGTACCTTCCATTACGAAGGCGGTATTAAGGAGTTTGTTCAGTACATTAACCGACATAAGGATCCTTTATACGATAAGGTTATTTATTGTGAGGGTCAGAAGGATGGCATTCTGGTTGAGGTTGCTCTCCAGCATAATGATTCTTTCAATGAGTCAACCTATAGCTTTGTAAATAATATCAATACACCGGAAGGTGGTATGCATCTGACAGGTTTCAGAAGTGCGATCACCAAGGTATTTAATGATTATGCCAGAACCAATAAGATGTTAAAGGAAAAAGAAGATAATCTTTCCGGCGATGATCTGCGGGAAGGTCTGACAGCAATCATCAGTATTAAGATTGAGGATCCTCAGTTTGAAGGACAGACAAAACAGAAGCTCGGTAATTCAGAAGCCAGAAGTGCGGTTGAGAGTATTGTAACAGAGCAGTTAACCTACTTCCTGGAGCAGAATCCGGCAATCGCAAAGATCATTATCAATAAAGCCGTTCTGGCACAGCGTGCCAGAGTAGCAGCCAGAAAGGCAAGAGATGTAGCCAGAAAGAGCAATCTGGCAGATAATATGGCACTTCCCGGTAAACTGGCCGACTGTTCCGATACCAATCCTGCAAACTGCGAGATTTACATCGTAGAGGGAGATTCCGCAGGTGGTTCCGCAAAGACAGCCAGAAACCGTGCAACACAGGCAATCCTTCCGCTGCGAGGCAAGATCTTAAATGTAGAGAAGGCAAGACTGGACAAGATTCTGGTCAATGAAGAAATAAAGGCTATGATTACCGCATTCGGTACCGGTATTCATGATAACTTCGATATATCCAAGCTGCGTTACGGCAAGATCATTATCATGACAGATGCCGACGTAGATGGCGCACATATTGCAACCTTACTTCTGACATTCTTCTACCGGTTTATGCCGGAGCTGATCCGTCAGGGACACGTATATCTGGCGCAGCCACCACTTTTCAAGCTGGAGAAGAACCGGAAGGTATGGTATGCATACAGCGATGAAGAGCTGGACAAGATTCTGAAAGAGGTTGGTCGTGATACGAACAACAAGATCCAGCGATACAAAGGTCTGGGTGAGATGGATCCGGAGCAGCTCTGGGAGACTACCATGGATCCGGAACAGAGAATCCTGCTTCGTGTGGCAATCGATGAAGAAAATGAGTCTGAGATCGATCTGACCTTTAATACCCTGATGGGCGATAAGGTAGAGCCACGTCGGGAGTTTATCGAGGCAAACGCAAAGTTTGTTAAGAATCTGGATATTTAGGGAATGGAGGATAGAACATGGACGACAGTACAATTTTTGATAAAGTACATGATATAGACCTGCAGAAAACCATGGAGCGTAATTATATTGATTATGCCATGAGTGTTATTGCAGCCAGAGCCTTGCCGGATGTAAGAGATGGTCTGAAGCCGGTACAGAGAAGAATTCTTTATTCCATGATCGAGCTGAATAACGGTCCGGATAAGCCACATCGTAAATGTGCCCGTATCGTTGGTGATACCATGGGTAAATATCATCCGCATGGTGACAGTTCTATTTATGAAGCACTGGTTAAGCTGGCACAGGAATGGAACACCCGTTATATGCTGGTAGACGGACATGGTAACTTCGGTTCCGTGGATGGTGACGGTGCCGCTGCTATGCGATACACAGAAGCGAGACTTTCCAAGATTTCCATGGAAATGCTGGCAGACATTAATAAAGACACTGTAGATTTTATACCGAACTTTGATGAGACAGAGAAGGAGCCAACCGTCCTTCCGAGCCGTTTTCCGAACCTTCTGGTAAACGGTACTTCCGGTATTGCGGTTGGTATGGCAACTAATATTCCACCGCATAATCTTCGGGAGGTTATCGATGCGGTTGTAAAGATCATTGATAACCGGATCATGGAAGATCGTGATACAGATATTGAGGAGATCATCCAGATCATTAAAGGACCTGATTTTCCGACAGGCGCACAGATTCTGGGAACCAGTGAGATTGATGCCGCTTACAGAACCGGACGTGGTAAGGTCAAGGTGCGTGCTATTTCCAATATCGAGCCGATGGCGAACGGAAAGCAGAGAATCGTAATTACCGAGCTTCCATATATGGTAAATAAGGCAAGACTGATCCAGAAGATTGCAGAGCTGGTAAAGGATAAGAAGATTGAAGGTATTACGGCTCTTCGTGATGAATCTTCCAGAGAAGGTATGCGTGTAGTGATCGAACTGAAGAAAGATGCTAACGCAAATATCATTATGAAGAAGTTATATAAGCATACACAGCTGCAAGATACCTTTGGTGTTATCATGCTGGCACTGGTCAATAATGAGCCAAAGGTTCTGAACCTTCTCGAAATGCTGACTTATTACCTGAAGCACCAGGAGGATGTTGTAACCAGAAGAACCAAGTATGAGTTAAACAAAGCAGAAGAACGTGCTCATATCTTAGAGGGATTATTGATTGCACTGGATAACATTGAGCGTGTGATCGAGATTATCCGCGGTTCCAAGAATGTAACGGAAGCAAAAGAAAAGCTGATGCAGGAATTCGGTTTATCCGATGCACAGTCACAGGCAATCGTAGATATGCGTCTGCGTGCTCTGACAGGTCTGGAACGGGATAAGATTGAGAATGAATATCGTGAGCTGATCGAACGGATCGCAGAATTAAAGGCAATTCTGGCAGATGAGAAGAAGCTGTTGGGAGTTATCCGAGAAGAACTCCTGATCATCTCAACAAAGTACGGAGATGACAGAAGAACCGCTATCGGTCCGGACGAGGATGATATTACGGATGAAGAGTTGATCAAGCGTGAGAATACGGTAATTGCTATGACAAAGCTTGGATACATTAAGCGTATGACTGTTGATAATTTCCGGGCACAGAATCGTGGCGGTAAGGGAATCAAGGGTATGCAAACCATTGAGGATGACTTCATTGAAGAACTGATCATGACGACTACACATCATTTCATCATGTTCTTTACCAACCTTGGTCGTGTATATCGTCTGAAGGCATATGAGATTCCGGAATCCGGAAGAACTGCAAGAGGAACTGCAATTGTAAATCTTCTTCAGATGTTGCCGGGTGAGCATATTACGGCAGTGATTCCAATCCGTGAGTTTAAGCCGGGCAGATATCTGTTAATGGCAACGAAGAAGGGTATGATCAAAAAGACTCCGATTACGGATTATCAGAATATCCGTAAGAATGGTCTGGCTGCAATTACACTTCGGGATGAGGATGAGCTGATTGAAGTAAAGTCAACGAATAACAAGAAGGAAGTGATCCTGGTATCAAAGCAGGGTATGTGCATCCGCTTCTTAGAGACAGATGTAAGAAGTACGGGAAGAACTTCTATCGGTGTAAAGGGCATGAACTTAAATGCCGGAGACGAAGTGATCGGAATGCAGCTGGATACGCAGGGTGAAGACCTTCTGATCGTTTCCGAGAACGGAATGGGTAAGCGGACATCCATGGATGAATTTACCCCACAGAACCGTGGCGGTAAGGGCGTGAAGTGCTATAAGATCAATGACAAGACCGGTAACGTAATAGGTGTAAAGGCTGTCAATGAAGATAATGAGATCATGCTGATTTCTACAGAAGGAATCGTGATCCGCCTGCAGTGCAGTGATATCTCAAGACTGAGCCGTGTTACCTCCGGTGTGAAGCTGATCAATATGGATACGGAAAATAATATTCATGTAGCCAGTGTAGCAAAGGTAAGAGATAAGGATCCGGAAGCAGATATTAAGGCACTGGAATCCCAGATGGAAGAAGAGCTGGATGTCGGTGCGGTAGAAGAAATAGAAGATGATGTACCGGATACAACCGATGATAACGAGAAAAACTAAGTACTAGAACAAAAGCCAAGGGGAGCGACAAAATCGTTCCCCTTTTTCATCAGAAAGGAAATAAAATGATAAAGCTGATCGTCAGTGATATGGATGGAACTTTTTTGAATAATCATCAGGAAATTTCAGAATATAATCTGAATGCACTGAAGTATGCACAGTCCAAGGGTGTGGAATTCATGATCGCAACGGGGAGAAATCACATTAGTATCAAGCCGCTTGTGGAAAAGTATGGGATTCACTGCTCCTGTATGTTGATGAACGGAGCAGAATTCAGAGACAGCCGGGATCAGGTTCAGAAGAAGATACCAATCTCCTATGAAAAGGGCAAGAAGCTTCTTGATCTGCTGGAGAGCCAAGGCTTCTATCCTGAAATTATGGACAGCGACGGCTTCTATACGATTTACGGAGAGGAAGAGGCCAGAATCAGTATGCTCGGAAGAATGCGTTGCCTGCGGCCGGATGCATCCGAGACAGAGCTGGAGAAATTGATGAATGAATCAGTATTTTTTAATAGTCTGATCCGGTTAAAGAGCTACGAAGAATTACAGGAAAGAGGAATCCTCTTCTCCAAGACAATCGTGTTCAATCAGAATACGGCTGTCATTGCAGATACGAAGAAGAAGGTGATGGAGCTTGGCGGACTGGCGGTTACTTCCTCATATCCGACCAATGTGGAAATCAATGATATTCATGCACAGAAGGGAATCGCATTGAGCGAGTACATTGCAGAGCGCGGAATAAAGAAGGAAGAGGTCATGGTATTTGGGGACGGATTAAATGACTATTCCTTATTTACGGAATTTCCCAACTCCTTTGCACCGGAAAATGCAATGGAAGAAATCCGTAATATTGCATCTGAAATCATTGAAAGTAATGAAAATAACGGAGTAGGGC
>CABQJA010000143.1 GCA_902464345.1 uncultured Clostridium sp. | reverse complement strand
TATACAAAATCGAAGAAAAGGAGATACGAATATGTATAAGCAGTTTACAATGGAACTTGCAGGCAGAACTCTGCGTGTAGATGTTGGCAGAGTCGGAGCACAGGCAAATGGCTGTGCATTTATGCATTATGGCGATACAGTTGTTCTTTCAACCGCAACTGCATCTGAGAAGCCGAGAGAGGGAATTGATTTCTTCCCGTTAAGTGTTGAGTACGAAGCGAAGATGTACGCAGTAGGAAAGATTCCTGGCGGATTTAACAAGAGAGAAGGAAAGGCATCCGAGAATGCAATCCTGACATCCCGTGTTATCGATCGCCCGATGCGTCCGTTATTCCCGAAGGACTACAGAAATGATGTTACTCTGAATAATATGGTTATGTCCGTAGATCCGGAGTGCCGTCCGGAGCTGGTGGCTATGCTTGGTGCATCCATTGCAACCTGTATTTCGGATATTCCGTTTGACGGCCCATGTGCAATGACTCAGATCGGCCTTATCGATGGAGAGTTTATCGTAAACCCATCTCAGAAGCAGTGGAAGGAAGGCGACCTGCAGTTGACGGTTGCATCTACCAGTGAGAAGGTTATCATGATCGAAGCCGGTGCCAATATCGTTCCGGAAGCTAAGATGATCGAGGCTATCTACAAGGCACATGAGATCAACCAGACAATCATTGAATTCATTAATAAGATCGTGGCTGAGGTTGGTAAGCCAAAGCATGAGTATATCAGCTGTGCAGTTCCTGCTGAATTATTTGAGGCAATGAAGGCAATCGTAACTCCGGAAGAGATGGAGGAGGCTGTCTTTACAGATGTTAAGCAGGTAAGAGAAGAGAACATTCGTCAGATCACTGCGAAGCTGGAAGAAGCATTTGCAGATAATGAGGAATGGCTGGCTGTTTTAGGCGAAGCTATTTATCAGTATCAGAAGAAGACGGTTCGTAAGATGATCTTAAAGGATCACAAGCGTCCGGATGGCCGTGCAATCAATCAGATCCGTCCATTGTCAGCTGAGGTTGATATTATTCCTAGAGTTCACGGTTCTGCAATGTTTACCCGTGGACAGACTCAGATCTGTAATGTATGTACACTGGCACCTCTTTCTGAGATTCAGAAGATTGACGGACTGGATCCGAACGAGACCAGCAAGCGTTATATGCATCACTATAATTTCCCTTCATACTCTGTAGGTGAGACAAAGCCATCCAGAGGTCCGGGACGTCGTGAAATCGGACATGGTGCATTGGCAGAGAGAGCACTTCTTCCTGTAATTCCGAGTGAGGAAGAATTTCCATATGCAATCCGTACCGTATCAGAGACCTTTGAGTCCAACGGTTCTACCTCTATGGCATCTACCTGTTCTTCCTGCATGTCATTGATGGCAGCCGGTGTTCCAATCAAGGCTATGGTAGCAGGTATTTCCTGTGGTCTGGTAACTGGTGATACCGATGATGATTATATCGTACTGACAGATATTCAGGGCCTGGAAGATTTCTTCGGCGATATGGACTTTAAGGTGACCGGTACAACAGAAGGTATTACAGCAATCCAGATGGATATTAAGATCCATGGTCTGACACGTCCGATCGTAGAAGAGGCAATTGCAAGAACAAGAGAAGCACGTCTGTTCATTATGGATACCTGTATGAAGCCGGCAATTTCCGAGCCACGTCCGACCGTTGGTGAATATGCACCGAAGATCGAGCAGATGAAGGTTGATCCGGATAAGATCGGTGAGATCATTGGTCAGAAGGGTAAGACCATTAATGCGATCATTGATGAGACCGGTGTGAAGATCGATATTGATGATGACGGTACCGTATATATCTGCGGCATTGAGCGTGCAGGTATTGACCGTGCAATGCAGATCATTCATTCTATCGTAGATCCGATCGAGGTTGGCAAGACATATGAAGGCACTGTTGTAAGAATTATGCCATATGGTGCATTCGTAGAGCTGTCACCGAACAAGGATGGTATGATCCATATTTCTAAGCTTGCAAAAGAGCGTGTTGCAAAGGTTGAAGATGTTGTAAACATCGGAGACAAGGTTCGCGTTAAGTGTATCGGCGTTGAAATGGGTAAGATCAGCTTAAGCTTAAAGGATGCTGAGCCGGAATTAAACTAATCAGAATCAGATAATGTGAAAAGTCCATTGTCCCTTGCGGATAGTGGACTTTTTTGCTATAATAAATCAGTGTGGGTTATTTTGCGAAATGAAAGAAATATAAAGGAGAATACAACATGAATTATGGTTACTTTGATGGTGCGAAGAAAGAATATGTGATTACGCGCCCGGATACACCGGCACCGTGGGCGAACTATCTGGGTTCACCGGAATATGGTGCAATTATTTCCAATAATGCGGGAGGCTACAGCTTTGTAAAGAGCGGAGCGAACGGACGTGTGATTCGTTACATCTTTAACAGCTTTGATCAGCCGGGCCGTTACATTTATCTCCGGGATGAGGAGACCGAAGATTACTGGTCAGCATCCTGGCAGCCGGTAGGCAAAGATCTGGACAGCTATAAGAGCGAATGCCATCATGGTACCGCCTATACCGATATACATGCAGATTATGCAGGAATCCATTCTGAGGCATTGTACTATGTACCGCTTGACAAGACGTATGAGGTATGGAATCTGAAGGTGACCAACCAGTCCGATCGTCCGCGTAAGATTTCTGTTTTTGGTTACTGTGAGTTTACCAATGAAGGAAATTACGAGCAGGATCAGGTAAATCTGCAGTATACATTATTCATTACCCGTACATACTTTAAGAACAATAAGATCTTACAGATGATCAATGAAAATGTAAACAGACATTCCATTAACGGAAGCAACAGCTCCGCAAGATTTTTCGGAATGGCAGGACAGCAGGTAGCTTCTTATTGCGGTGATCGTGAGAGCTTCCTCGGAAGATATCATGGCTATGGAAATCCGGTTGCTGTAGAGCAGGGAGACTGTGGCGGAGTCTTAAACTATAACTCCAATGCCTGTGGTGCCCTTCAGACAGTTTTGACTCTGGAGCCAGGAGAAACGAAGGAGCTTGCCTTTATTCTGGGCGAGAAGAAGGAAGAAGAGGCAGATGCAATTCTTGCTTCTTATGCAAATGTAGGTGACACCTGTCAGGCAGAGCTTGCAGAGCTGATCGGTTACTGGCATGGAAAGTTAAATAATCTGCAGGTAGAGACTCCGAGTGATTCCTTTAATAACATGATCAATACCTGGAATGCATATCAGTGCTTTATGACATTTATCTGGTCAAGAGCTGCATCCTTTACATATTGCGGTCTGAGAAACGGATATGGATACCGGGATACGGTTCAGGATATTCAGGGTGTGATTCATCTGGCACCGGAAATGGCACTGGAAAAGATCCGTTTCATGTTATCGGCACAGGTAAATAACGGTGCAGGACTTCCGCTTGTAAAGTTTGATCATAATGCAGGTCATGAGGATACACCGGATGATGAGTCTTATGTACGCGCAACCGGACATCCGGCTTATCGTGCAGATGATGCATTGTGGCTGTTCCCGACCGTTTATAAGTATATTTCCGAGTCCGGAAACAAGGCATTTCTGGATGAGGTGATCGTATATGCAAATGGCGGTGAGGATACCGTTTATGAGCATCTGAAGCGTGCGATTGACTTCTCCATGAATCATCTGGGCAATCACAGAATGCCGGCAGGTCTGCATGCAGACTGGAATGACTGTCTGAGACTGGGTAAGCTGGGTGAATCTACATTCGTAGCAATGCAGCTTTATTATGCAATGTCCATGATCAGAAAGATCGCAGAAGATCGTCAGGATCAGGAATATGTAGCATATATTGATAAGATCCAGAAGGAACTGGAGGATACACTTCAGAACCTGTGCTGGGAGGATGACAGATATATCCGTGGCTTCAAGGAGGATGGTCAGGTTATCGGTTCCAAGAAGGATCCGGAAGCAAATATGTGGCTGAACCCACAGTCATGGGCTGTAATCAGTGGTCTGGCAGATAAGGAGCAGGCGGAGCTGGCACTGGAGTCTGTACATCGGGAGCTGAACACTCCATATGGTGTGCGTCTGATGGCACCTTCTTATGTGGATCATGCATTTGACGGAGCATTAATGTTACTCTTTAATCCTTCGACCAAGGAGAATGGTGGTATTTTCTCACAGCCGCAGGGCTGGATCATTCTGGCAGAGGCATTAATGGGACATGGTAACCGTGCATTTGAGTACTTTGAGGAAAGCTCACCGGCATCCATGAATGACAAGGCGGAGATCCGGAAGCTGGAGCCATATTGCCACGGACAGTTTACCGAGAGTGTGGAGAGTCCGTTCGAAGGCAGAGCTCATGTACACTGGCTGACCGGTACAGCATCTACGGTTATGGTCGGCTGCGTAGAGGGTATCCTGGGCATGCGTCCGGACTTTGACGGACTGCAGATCAATCCGTCCGTACCGTCTGACTGGAAAGAATTTAAGATTGATAAAGTATTCCGCGGCAAGAAGCTGCATATGGTAGTGAAGAATCCAAACGGCAAGGAGAGCGGCGTAAGTTCTCTGGTAGTCAATGGCAAGCCTGTGGATGGAAATTACATTGCTGCTTCCGATCTGGCCGATACAAATGAGATAGAAGTTTTGATGTAGAAGCAGACAGGGGAAAGGGAGACAGAGAATGAACAAATTTCAGTTGGCTTTGCATAATCCGATACTGGTAGCCCCGATATTGGGATGGCTGGTAGCACAGATTCTGAAAGTCATAATTCATCTGTGTGTGACAAAAAAATGGAACTGGGAACGTGTTGTGGGCGGAGGCGGAATGCCGAGCTCACACTCGGCAACGGTTGGCGGACTGGCAACGGCGGCATTTTTACAGTTCGGACCGGATTCGTTTGAATTTGCGATCGCAGCGATCTTTGCATTCATTGTTATGTACGATGCAATGAATGTCCGGCTGGAGACCGGAAAGCAGGGCGCGATTCTGAATATATTGATCAAAAACGAGGATATTAAGGCAAAGCTTGATCAGACGAGCAGGGATAAATGGGGAGAGACCATATTGAAGGAATATGTGGGACATACCCCAAGTCAGGTACTGGTTGGTCTGATTCTTGGAATCATTATTGGTGTGGTTGTTTTTTATAACCTGTAATCACCGTATAATTCCATGGAAATTCCATATACTATAGTAACGAAATCAACATCAACCGGAGGATTCCGGGAGATGTTGATTTAGTGTTATGGCGACAGCGTGTTTTATCGCGATATAGTAGGAGGAATCTATGGAAAAGAAGGAAACAAAGCAGGACAAACCGTCCAAAGAGGATGTATCCTATCAGGAACGACAGAAGGAAGAGATTGTCGGGAAGCTGATTCATGACTCCGGACAGTTTATGCTGAAGAATAACGAGCAGCACCACCGGATTCACCTGTTGAATATTATAGGTGAGATTGAAGGACATGAGTGCCTGCCGTCAAGCTCAAAAACCACCAAATATGAGCATGTATTACCGATGCTGGCAGAGATTGAAGATAACGATCAGGTCGATGGTATGCTGGTGCTGCTGAATACAGTGGGTGGTGATGTGGAAGCGGGGCTTGCGATTGCGGAGATGATCAGCTCGATTCAGAAACCGGTCGTAACCCTGGTTTTAGGTGGTGGTCATTCCATCGGCGTACCGTTGGCGGTATCCGGCGATTATTCGTTTATTGCACCTACGGCCACAATGGTGGTTCATCCGATCCGGATGAATGGTATGGTGATAGGTGTCAAACAAAATTATGAGTACATTGAACGGATGCAGGACCGTATCATTGCATTTACGGTCGAGCATTCTATGGTAAAGGAAGAACGGCTTCGACAGATTATGATGAATAATCAGCAGCTGGTAAAGGACATTGGCTCCATGCTGGTTGGGCATGAGGCGGTCAAAGAAGGACTGATCGATTCAGTCGGCGGGATCCATGATGCAGTGACAAAGCTGCATGAAATGATCCGGACACAGAACAAGACTTGTTAGATTAGCATGGATAAAGGGAGGAATCTATTCATGACATTTTTAGAAGCGATTATTATGGGATTGATACAGGGATTAACGGAGTTTCTGCCGGTCAGCAGCTCCGGGCATCTGGCGATCTTTAAAAATATATTTCATGTAAATAC
>CABQJA010000142.1 GCA_902464345.1 uncultured Clostridium sp. | reverse complement strand
AAAACTGAATTGATTAAAGGCACAAATTTGGTTTAAGTAACTCTTATAATGAAGAGAGGAATGTCAAAGAAAATGTCGTAGAAATGTCATAGAAAATGAAGTAAAAAGAATACTTGAGCAGACAGATTAAGAGAATGCCTGTAAAGGTAATTGATTATTTCGCATCGGGTGCATTTTTTACATTGACATTGTTCGCTATAATGCAAAAAATATATACCAATCAAATATGCAGCAGAAAAGAATACTAATTAGAAAGAGGTAGAGAATGGAATCGTTTTACATGCAAGGTGATGATAAAAGGTTGTATTTTAGAAATTATAATAGAATACCGGACGAAGAAGAGTACAAAATGATAATGCAGTGCTTAAAGAACGCTGAGTGTGTAATATTAGATAAAAAAATGGGACCGTATTGTGATATTATCCGCTGTATTTATAAAGAAAATGAATTTGATGTTGTAAGAACAATCGATGGTGACGGAACCTTTATATATAGTGATAATCACGATGTTTTAGAAGAATTAGAAGCTGTTTTTAAGTATGATTAAATAAAGTTGAGGGTGCGTTTCTTAACCATCCGCTCAATACCAACTCCTACTCTACGATTAGTGAGTAAAAAGTTAAATAACAGAGAGTCGGTCATGTTTTGGCATATTATAATCGGAGATTTTGTGGCGATTCGGGAGAGGCAGGCATGGAGCTTTGCTTCCGGACGCAGGCATGAAAGGAGACAGGAACGATGGAAACCTGGTATTATGAAGTAGTATCAATTGATGGAGATTATGCGAATCTGAAACGGACAGATATTGAAACAGAGGATGTGAAGCTGGTTGCGCGGGCATTGCTGCCGGCAGAAGTACAGGAGGGCAGTCGGCTGAAATATGAATGCCTGCAGTATGAGATGATAGGGTAAGGAGCCATCCATGAAACATAAATTAAGAATCACATTCAATTCCCCGGTTGTCTTAAGCTTCGTAGCAATCTGCTTCGCTGCCACACTGGCCGGAGTCCTGACGCAGGGAAGAATTACAGAGCTGTTATTTATGACCTACCATTCGTCCCTTCGGAATCCGCTTACATATCTGCGGCTGATCACGCATGTATTCGGACACAGCGGCTGGGAGCATTTTCTCGGAAATGCGATGTACCTGCTGATTTTAGGACCGATGCTGGAGGAGAAATACGGGTCGAAGACCCTGCTGGAGGTAATCGGTATCACAGCACTGGCGACCGGATTGATCAATTACATATTTTTCTGGAATGTCGCACTTTGCGGCGCAAGCGGTGTTGTATTTGCGTTTATCCTGCTGGCATCTTTTACGGAGTTTAAGCAGGGAGAAATCCCGATTACATTTATTCTGGTTGCCGTAATCTTTATCGGGCAGCAGGTCTATGATTGCTTCGCAGTGAAGGACAATATTTCCAATATGGCACATATCGTTGGAGGAATCGTGGGAGGCGTGACCGGATATGTGTTGAATCGGAAGTAAATAATGATCGAAAATAGCAGTCGAAATAAGAAGTATAGATCATGGTGAAGATGGTTGCAGGATAGAGCAGACAATCGAAACAGGTATAGAAAAGAAATAAGGAAATAAGACAGAAAAAGAAACAGAAAAAGAGATAGAAAAGGAGACGAAAATGAAGACGGAAATGAAGCAGCAGGAAATTGATACACGATTTGAGTTTAGAACCATCCGACCGGAGGAGATAGAAGAAGCCATTGCGATAGAGCAGATCTGTTTTCCACCGAATGAGGCCTGCTCGGCAGAAGCTATGCGGGCAAGGGTGAAGGTGGCAGCAGATTTATTTCTGGTAGCGATTGATAGAGAAAATGGGAAGATGGCAGGATTTTTTAACGGAATCGCAACGAATGAAGAGAAGTTCCGGGATGAGTTTTTCACAGATGCGGGACTGCATGATCCGGATGGAAAGGTAGTTATGCTGCTTGGATTAGATGTATTGCCGGAGTATCGCGGACAGGGTTTAGCAAGAAAAATTGTATCAGAATATATCCGCAGAGAGAAGGCAAACAAAAGAAAGCTGCTGATTTTAACCTGCTTGGAAAATAAGATAAAAATGTATGAGGGCATGGGCTATGAGAACCATGGAACGGCGAACTCGACCTGGGGCGGCGAGGAATGGTATGAGATGGGATATCAGCTGTAAGCGGGGAATGTGAGATGCAGATTTTAGTAGACGCGGATGCGTGTCCGGTAACAAGAATTGTAGAAAAGATTGCAAGGCAGCAGGGACTGCCCTGCGTGCTGCTCTGTGATACCAATCATGTGTTGCAATCGGATTATTCGGAGATCAAAGTGATCGGAGCAGGAGCCGATGCTGTAGACTATGCATTGATCAATGTATGCCGGAAAGGTGATGTGGTAGTGACACAGGATTACGGAGTGGCAGCGATGGCACTCGGCAAAGGTGCATATGCGATTCACCAGAGCGGAAGATGGTACACCAATGAGAATATTGATCAGATGCTGATGGAGCGGCATCTCTCCAAGAAGGCACGAATGGGGAAAGGGAAGCACCATTTGAAAGGCCCGGCGAAGCGGACACCGGAGGATGATGCACGATTCGAAGCATCTTTGCTGCGGTTACTGGATCAGGTTATGCCCTGATTCTTTCTTCCGACGGATCAGAAACATGGCAAGAGAAGAACCGATGATGATCACATATCCGATGATACTTAAGAAAACAGGAACTTCCTGTAAAACAAGGATGCCCATGAGCGAGGAAAAGACGATCTGCATATAATCAAAGATGGAGATATCCTTGGCCGGAGCGTGGGTATAGGCAGCAGTGACAGAAAACTGACCGCCGGAGGCTGCAAGACCGGCAAGCAGGAGAAACAGGAGCTGCTGACCGTTCATCGGGGTAAAATCAAGGATTAAAAACGGCAGGGTGACAATGGTGGAGAACAGGGAAAAGGCGAACACGATTACCGGTCCTTTGACACCGTGTCCACCCAGCACCCGCACCATGGTATAGGCGATTCCGGCTCCGACACCGCCCAGAAGTCCGATCAGAGCGGGGAAGGTCACCATGGAATCAAATCCGGGACGGAGAATAAATAAGGTACCGATAAAGGCAGAAATCACACAGATTGCCTGATACGGTGCCACTTTTTCTTTTAAAATAAAGTAAGAGGCGATGATGGCGAAAAACGGTGACATCTTATTCAACATATTGGCATCTGCGATGTGCAGATGGTCAATGGCATAAAAGTTGCAGATCAGACCGACTGAGCCGCAGAAGGCCCTCAGAAATAAGAAGATCCGGTCGCCCTTGGGAACCTTAACAGGAATCCGGTTCTTACATAAAATATACCCCGCAAAAAAGAGTGCTCCAATGTTCCGGAAGAAAGCGTTTTCCATCGAAGGCAGATCCCCGGCCAACTTTACAAAAAGACTCATCAACGCAAAGAAGAATGCAGCCATTAATATAAATAAAATTCCCTTGTTCCGTTCACTCATAGTCAGACGCTCCTTATATTAAAACATAGAAATATTGTAATTATTGATTGCGCATTTACCTTACACATTTCTGTGAGGAATGTCAAGAAAATGCAGATGCCTTGTGATAGAGAAAAGCCTGTGATAAAATAGATGGCATGACAAAAGAGATAGAAACAACAGTAGGTAGTGGAGGGAGCGGAGAAAATTGGAACTGGCAAAGAAAAGAATCATAAAAGCACAAATTAGGAAGAAAATGACAGAAAGAAGAATAACTGAAAAAAGAATAACCGAACAAAGAATAACAGGGAAGAGGATACTGGGGGTAATAGTTGCACTGACATTAATGTTAGGATTGACTGCCTGCGGTAGCAAGAGTGAGGATGCAGATGCAAGTACGGCAGAAACAATCACGACAGGGACTGTTACAACGGAAGCCACGACGAAGGCAACAACAGAAGCCACAACAGAAGTGGTGACGGAAACTGAGGAGACAACAGAACCTACCGAGGAGAGCGAAGCAGCATCAGAGTCGGCAACCGAGAACGTGGGCGTAACCGGGAATGGACAGTTGATTGCAATCGATGCAGGACATCAGCAGTATGGCAACAGCGAGCAGGAACCGGTAGGCCCCGGAGCAACAGAAACCAAAGCAAAGGTAGCCGGAGGTACCAGAGGTGCAACCAGCGGGCTGGCAGAGTATGAACTGACGCTGCAGGTGGCACTGAAGCTGCAGGCAGAGTTGGAACGCAGGGGATATACGGTGCTTATGATCCGGACGACCAATGATGTGGATATCAGCAATGCGGAGCGGGCGCAGATGGCCAATGATGCAGGTGCAGCCGCATTGATCCGGATTCATGCAAATGGTTCCACAGATACATCGGTGAATGGCGCGATGACCATCTGCCAGACAGCATCAAATGTGTATAATGGCGGATTATATGAGCAGAGTAAAGCACTATCGACAGACGTGCTGGATGGACTGACCGCAGCGACCGGATGCAGACGGGAATATGTATGGGAGACTGACAGCATGAGCGGTATTAACTGGGCACAGGTGCCGGTGACGATCGTGGAAATGGGATATATGACGAATCCGGATGAAGATCTTAAGATGGCATCGGATGATTATCAGAACCGGATTGCAGCCGGGATTGCAAATGGAATCGATCAGTATTTTGCAACAGGGTATTAAAGCGAAACGGGTATTGCATCTTAGAACAACCAGGACGGAATGAGAGTAGTAAAGGAAAGGATTCCGGGAAAGCATTATGCATACAGAAACTACAGAGAATGATTATTTTGGAACAGAACGAATCGGGAAAATACTCCTGAAGGTGGCACCGCCGGTTATGCTGGCGATGCTGATTCAGGCATTATATAACATAGTTGACAGCTTCTTTGTCGGGAAATATTCGGAGGATGCATTGACTGCACTGACGGTTATCTATCCGTTGCAGCTGATCATCATAGCACTGGCGGTGGGTACCGGTGTCGGTGTGAATACTTATATGGCGAGGAAATATGCACAGGGCAAAGCAGAGGAGGCGGAGAAAGCAGCCGGAACCGGTATGGTGCTGGAGTTTGCAACGTGGATCGTACTGGCGATTGTGTCAGTGCTGATCATGCGGCCATATGTTATGATGTCCGCCACGTCGGAGCGGGTGATCACGGATGCGATCATATATGGAAACATTGTAAGCATCGGAAGTCTGGGAGCATTTCTTGAAGGAAACTGGACGAAGGTACATCAGTCTTATGGAAATATGAAACTGCCAATGGTGGCACAGATCGCCGGAGCAGTGACAAATATCGTCCTGGATCCGGTTTTAATTTTCGGTATCGGACCGTTCCCGCAGCTGGGTGTGGCAGGTGCCGCCTATGCGACCGTATGCGGACAGGTACTCGCTGCTGTTATTACGGGTGTGCGGGGCTTCCGGAAACCGCCGAAATTCCGGGAAATCTTATATTATGCAAAGAGAATTTACTTCTATGGATATTCATCCATTGTCATGCAGGGATTGTATACGGTGTATATTTTCGCACTGAATGTGATTCTGGCAAAATTCTCCGACTCAGCTGTTACAGTACTTGGACTCTACTATAAGCTACAGAGCTTTTTCTTCATTCCTCTTTTTGGACTGCAGACCTGTATTGTCCCAATCTTAAGCTTTAATTATGCAAGAGGTGCCTATGAACGTTGTAGGAAGGTCATGCGAAGTGCATTCCTGATATCGTTGGGATTTATGGTGCTGGGAATCATCGGATTTATCGGATTTCCGGAAATGCTGATCCGGATATTCTCGGAAAGCCCCGAAGTAATAGAGATTGGAAAACATGCATTCCCGATTATCGGTGCAAGCTTTGCACCGGCAGTATTTTCACTGACAATGCCGGTATTTTTTCAGGCAATCGGAGAAGGAGGCATAAGTCTGTTTCTGTCATTACAACGACAAATTGTATGTCTGGTACCGATCTTCTGGTTATTCTCATTTCTGGGACTGAACTACACATGGTGTTCCTTCCCGGTATCGGAAGTGATCTCCAGTGGAATCGGACTAATCCTGTATGTAAGGACAATTAGGAAATGGAAGGCAGTAGAGACAAATGGCGGAACAGCAGAATATAAGAGGTAACGGATAGAAAGTAAGACATCGAAAAATAGAAAAACAAAAATATAGAAGATAAAAAATGAAATCGACTTATCCTTATAG
>CABQJA010000141.1 GCA_902464345.1 uncultured Clostridium sp. | reverse complement strand
AAAAATTATGCAAAAAAGAAAATAAATCAATTTAAAAAATTACCGGATTCATCACCGTAAATCTGATATTTTATGATCTGCATCCGCTGGTCGGTCGCAGAAATAATATCGGCACAGTCCTTCAGATCTGCAGAAATCTGCTCGGCATGCTCCACATCCTTTTTATAACGCAGCTGGTGATCCAGGCTTGCCCAGAAGTCCATGGCAATCGTACGGATTTGGACCTCGATCTTCATGGGCTGCTTACGGTCGGAGAAGAAGACCGGGATCTCCAGAATCAGATGCAGGCTGCGATACCCGTTTTCCTTTGGATTCTGAATATAGTCTTTGGTCTCGATCAGAGTCACATCATCCTGCTTGGTCAGCATCTGTGCCACTTCGTAAATATCGTCAATAAACGGACAGATCACACGGATACCCGCAACATCATGCAGATTCTCAATGATGCTTTCCAGTGAAATCTCATAGCCTCTGGTGCGCAGCTTTTTCAAAATGCTTTCCGGAGATTTGATCCGGGACTTGATGAAGGAGATCGGATTCCGCTGATAGCGGACGGAAAATTCATCGTTTAAGACCTCCAGCTTGGTCTGTACCTCACGGATCGCTCCGCGGTACATCATCATCAGCTCCATGTACATATGTGCCTGATCGGCAAAGACCTCCGGGATCGTAAACAGCTCATTTTCCGTGCTTTGTATATTCTGTAACTGGGTAGTATTTGTATCCATAAAAGTACCTCTTTTCGTCTGATTCTTACAAGAATAATTCTAGCATAACCGATATAGTCGGTCAATGAAACGGATATGAAATTTTCCTTGCTTTTTTCGCGAATTAATAATACAATAAACTCGGCAGAAATTGGTTTTTCAATAAAAAAACCATGAAATAAATTTACAACGGAGGGCTTAATATGAGCAATAATTCTCAATTGTCTGCAAGACAAAGAATTGATGCACTTCTGGATGAGTCCAGCTTCGTAGAAGTTGGCGCTTATGTAACAGCCAGAAGTACTGATTTTAACTTGTCAGACAAAGAAACACCTGCTGACGGTGTCATTACCGGATATGGAGTCATTGATACGAATCTGGTATTTGTATACAGTCAGGACGCATCAGTAATGAATGGTTCCATTGGCGAAATGCACGCCAAGAAGATTGCCGATATCTATGATATGGCAGTCAAGATGGGTGCACCGGTCATTGGATTGATCGATTGTGCAGGTTTACGTCTGCAGGAGTCTGTAGATGCATTAAACGGTTTTGCATCCATCTATGCAAAGCAGGTAATGGCATCCGGTGTCGTTCCGCAGATCACAGCCGTATTCGGCAGCTGTGGCGGTGGTGCAGCCGTAATTCCTGGTTTAAGTGATTTCACTTACATGACAAAGGAAGATGCAAAGTTATTTGTAAATGCACCAAACGTATTGGATGGCAATCATGTATCCAAGCTGGATACCGCTTCTGCAGAGTATCAGAGTGCTAATTCCGGAAATGTGGATGGCGTATTTGAGACAGAGACAGAGGTTCTCGGACAGATCCGCCAGTTAATTTCTGTATTACCGGCAAATAATGAAACAGATTTATCTTATTCTGATTGCGAAGATGATCTGAATCGTGTTGTAAATGTTGAGGGTTATGTATCAGATGCAAAGTCCTTACTGATCACGATTTCCGATAATCAGGCATTTATTGAGACCAAGAAGGATTATGCAAAGGATATGGTAACCGGTTTTGTACGCTTTAACGGAACGACCGTTGGCTGCGTAGCCAATCAGGGAACCGAAGGCGGCGACGTATTATCGGTAAAGGGTGCTTATAAGGCAGCTGAATTTGTATCCTTCTGTGATGCATTTGAGATTCCTGTACTGACAGTTACCAATGTTAAGGGCTATAAGGCAACTGTAGAAGAGGAAGCCGGTATGGCAAAGGCAGTTGCAACCATGACCGCTGCATTTGCGGGAGCAACCGTACCGAAGGTAAACCTGATCACCGGAGAGGCATTTGGCTCTGCTTATACAGCCATGAACTCAAAGGGTATCGGCGCAGATATCGAGTATGCTTGGCCGAAGGCTAAGATTTCCATGATGGATCCGGAAGCAGCTGTTAAGATCATGTATGCAGATGAGATCGCAGCCGCAGATGACAAGAATGCATTGATTGCAGAGAAAAAGAAAGTATTTGCAGAGGAGCAGGCAAGTGCAATGACAGCAGCAAAGCGTGGCATTGTAGATGATATTATTGTTCCGGATGCAACCAGAAAGAGACTGGTGGCAGCATTTGAAATGCTTTATACCAAGTGCGAAGAAAAGCCAGCCAAGAAGCATGGCTCAAAGTAGTGAGGTGACAGCAGAATGAAGAAAAAACTATTAATCGCAGCTTTGTTTGCTGTTATGCTGTGCCTGTCTGCCTGCAGTAAGGAAGTCGTTTTCCCGGAAAACTTCAACGCAGAGACCTATACCAATGCGGCAGTTGAGGTGACCAAGGGAGTCCTCCAGCTTAACACAGAAGCTTTGACGATTTTTTCCAAGGACGCAGATGATTATGTGTCAGCGAGCGATCTTGGATTTGATGTAGACGTATATAAATCAGCTTGTTCCGGAACTTTAACAGCCCTGGACGAGGCCGGAGATCCGGTTGGCATTCTGGATAATATCTCATATGAGGTATCCGGAATCAACAAGGATATTGTAACCGTAACGGTTCCGGTTCAGTTTACGGAGTATGTAGTAGATTATGAGTTTACCTTCGAGCCAAATGAGAAGGCAGAGTATAACCCATATGTAAATACTTACAATCTGACACAGGTAGTTGTATCCACAGAGCATACTATGGGTGAACTGATGGAGCAGGCCGGAATGAATACACTGACCGGTATGGGAGTCGTATTCATTGTACTGATTTTCATCAGCTTTATTATCAGTCTGTTCAAGTTCCTGCCGGGAAGCGGAGCAAAGAAGCAGGCTAAGAAAGAAGCAGAAAAGAAAGCAGAAGTTACGGTAGCAGCACCGGCAGCCGCTAAGCCGGCCGCAGAGGATCCGATGAAGGATCAGGAGCTGGTAGCAGTGATCACAGCTGCTGTTATTGCAGCAAACGGAAGTGGTTCTGCAATGGTAAGCAGTGATAAGTTAGTTGTAAGATCAATCAAGAGAGTATCTCGATAATATAGGAGGACATTAGAATGAAGAATTATAGAATTACCGTAAATGGTACCGCATATGACGTAGCAGTTGAAGAATTAGGCGCAGGTGCAGCACCAGCCGCAGCCGCTCCTGTAGCAGCACCGGCAGCCGCTCCGGCACCGGCCGCAGCACCGGCTCCTGCAGCAAGCACAGGCGCAGGAAGTATTGCAGTAACCTCTCCAATGCCTGGTAAGATCCTAGCAGTTAAGGCATCTGTAGGACAGGCTGTTAAGAAGGGTGATGTTGTACTGATTCTGGAAGCTATGAAGATGGAAAACGAAGTTGTAGCACCGGAAGACGGAACTATCGCAAGTATTGACGTAGCAGTAGGTGCAGCAGTAGAAGCTGGCGATACTTTAGCAACTTTGAACTAAAGCACTGTCAAAAACAAAAACTGACAGGAGGAAAATAAATGGATTATATTATTTCAACCTTGCAAAATCTTGCCGGTCAGACAGCATTCTCCAATTTGTACTGGGGAAATTACGTTATGATACTGGTTGCACTGGTATTCCTGTATCTGGCAATTGCAAAGGGATTTGAACCATTACTTTTAGTACCAATTGCATTTGGTATGTTATTATCAAATATGTTTCCTGGCATTATAGAAGAGGGCGGTCTGCTTCATTTCTTCTATATGCTGGATGAGTGGAGTATCCTGCCTTCCCTGATCTTCTTAGGTGTAGGTGCGATGACAGACTTTGGACCGCTGATTGCGAATCCGAAGAGCTTCCTGCTTGGTGCAGCGGCTCAGTTCGGTATTTATGCAGCATATTTCCTGGCAATCTTTATGGGATTCTCAGGGAAAGAGGCAGCTGCAATCTCCATCATCGGTGGTGCCGACGGCCCTACCTCTATTTTCCTGGCCGGTAAGCTTGGAATGGGTGGTACTCTGATGGGACCGATTGCCGTAGCGGCATATTCCTATATGGCACTGGTTCCTGTTATTCAGCCACCGGTTATGAAGCTTTTCACAACTGAGAAGGAACGTAAGATCAAGATGGCACAGCTTCGTCCGGTTTCAAAGCTTGAGAAGATTCTCTTCCCAATCGTTGTTACCATCGTGGTTGTACTGATTCTTCCTACAACAGCACCATTGGTTGGTATGCTGATGCTGGGTAATCTGTTCCGTGAGTGTGGTGTTGTTAAGCAGTTAACAGAGACCGCTTCCAATGCATTGATGTATATCGTAGTTATCCTGCTGGGTACTTCCGTAGGTGCAACTACAACTGCGCAGGCATTCTTAAAGTTCAGTACCTTAAAGATTGTTGTACTTGGTCTGATCGCGTTTATCTTCGGTACAGCAGCCGGTGTATTATTCGGTAAATTAATGTGCTGGTTAACAAAGGGTAAGGTAAATCCTCTGATTGGTTCTGCCGGTGTATCTGCAGTACCTATGGCTGCCCGTGTTTCCCAGAAGGTTGGTTCAGAAGCTGACCCTACAAACTTCCTGTTGATGCATGCAATGGGGCCAAACGTTGCAGGTGTTATCGGTACTGCGGTTGCAGCCGGAACGTTCCTGGCAATCTTTGGAGTAAAATAGCAATGAGTTTGATGTTATAACATCATGATTATATGAGACAAAAGGAGGAACTATTATGGCAGATCAGGTAGCGGCTAAGCCGGTTAAGATTACTGAAACTGTATTACGTGATGCACATCAGTCACTGATTGCAACTCGTATGACAACAGAGCAGATGTTGCCAATTATTGATAAGATGGATCAGGTGGGTTATCATTCTGTAGAGTGCTGGGGCGGTGCAACATTCGATGCATCCCTGCGTTTTCTGCATGAGGACCCATGGGAAAGACTTCGTAAGTTAAGAGACGGATTCAAGCATACAAAGCTGCAGATGTTATTCCGTGGACAGAATATTCTGGGATATAGCCCATATGCAGATGACGTAGTTGAGTACTTTGTACAGAAGTCAATTGCAAACGGTATTGATATCATTCGTATTTTTGACTGTCTGAATGATCTTCGGAATCTGGAGACAGCTGTAAAGGCAGCCAACAAGGAAAAGGGACATGCACAGGTTGCACTTTCTTATACTTTAGGTGATGCTTATACTCTGGATTACTGGAAGGATATGGCAAAGAGAATTGAGGATATGGGTGCAGATTCCATCTGTATCAAGGATATGGCTGGTCTTTTGGTTCCTGTTAAGGCTACAGAACTGGTACAGGCATTAAAGGAAGGAACCAAGCTTCCAATCCAGCTGCATACACATTATACTTCCGGTGTAGCTTCTATGACATACATGAAGGCAGTAGAAGCAGGTTGCGATATCATTGATACTGCAATGTCACCACTTTCTATGGGTACTTCACAGCCTGCAACTGAGGTTATGGCTAAGGCATTTGAAGGAACTCCATATGATCCGGGATTTGATCAGAACCTGTTGGCGGAAATCGCCGATTACTTCCGTCCACTTCGTGAGCAGTGGTTAGAGAGCGGTCTGTTAAGTCCAAAGGTTATGGGCGTTAATATCAAGACCCTTTTATATCAGGTACCTGGTGGTATGTTATCCAACCTTGTTTCCCAGTTAAAGGAAATGAAGGCTGAGGATAAGTTCGATGCCGTACTGGAAGAGGTTCCAAGAGTTCGTAAGGACTTTGGTGAGCCACCGCTTGTTACGCCAAGTTCTCAGATCGTTGGTACCCAGGCTGTATTAAATGTAGTTATGGGTGAGCGTTATAAGATGCTGACCAAAGAGTCTAAGGATCTGTTAGCAGGCAAGTATGGTCAGACTGTTAAGCCGATGAATCCGGAGGTTCAGAAGAAGGCACTTGACAGCCTTGGCATGAAGGAGCCGATCACATATCGTCCGGCCGATGATATTGAACCGCAGCTTCCAAAGCTTGAGAAAGAAATGGCTCAGTACAAGCAGCAGGATGAGGATGTATTATCTTATGCACTGTTCCCACAGGTAGCAACGGACTTCTTTAAGTACCGTGAGGCACAGCAGAAGAAGGTAGACGAGTCTGTAGCAGATACAGAGAA
>CABQJA010000140.1 GCA_902464345.1 uncultured Clostridium sp. | reverse complement strand
ATGTAATACATATAAAAGTTCATAAAAATTAAACGGTTTTTTGTGAAATATGAACCATGACTATACGAGATTAAGAAAACGGAAAGGGAGATTATCATGAATGATATTATAGTCTCAAGTGAGAAGCAGTTTGGAAAGGCTTTATTCGGACTGAACAAAAATGAAGTTTATTCATATTTGAATCAGGTGCGCAGTGCATATGAAGAATTGCAGCTGCAGATACAGGTACTGAAGGAACAGAATGACAAGTTATCGGATTCAAACCGAGATAACGCACTGAAGCTTTATAATCTTCAGAATGAGATCACAGAAGCACAGCGGAAGACAGATCGTTCGAACGTAGAGTTAGAAGCCTTAAAGAAGGAGAACCGGGCATTAAGACAGGAGCTGGATGCAGCAGAGCGCAGAATCCAGAAGCTGACAGATGAGTTGATTAAGAGCGGTGGAGAGATGAGTACCGAGGAGCCGGTAAGACGAGAGGATCCGCGTGGTACTGTCGAGAAGCCGGCACCGGAACCGATTTTTGCAGAGCCGGTACAGGAAGAGGCACCGAAGACGGGTACGATCAAAGACATATTTGCAGATTTAAGAAGAGAGGCTGCACAGGAGACAGCTGCAGAAGAGAAGCAGCCGGAACCGGTAGTAAGTGAAGCAGAGCCGATTTCATCAGAGGATGGAGAAGAGGTATATGCTGGTGAGGTAGAAGTGAAAGTGGATGAGAGCATGCTGATCGGCAATGATGACGATGAGGATGAAGGATTTAACTTCTTATAAGAGAATGAGAACCGAAGTGTAACAGCTTCGGTTTTTTTTCATATAATGCAATAATGATAAACCATGGGAAATAAATTATGATTCAGGAGTGGAGAAGAACCTGCAGGGATCGGATTGTAAGTAACGATTATGCAGATTACATTATTTCCTATTATGAGAACCGGGAGCAGGTAGATACATATTTTCGGAATGAATGCCTGAAGTTCATAGATAATAATCTGGCCATTGTAACGATCGAACGTGCAGATGTCGATATGGTGAGCGTGATCGCTACACTATATTATATGGTGCCGAAATGCTACGGACTGATGGATACCAGCAGCATTGAGGCAAGCGGCATTTATAAGGTACAGAATCAGCCGATCCTGAATCTGCGGGGACGGGATGTGCTGGTTGGGATTATTGATACAGGAATTGATTATCAGAATCCGCTGTTTCGCTGGTCAGACGGCAGCACCCGGATAGAAGCGATCTGGGATCAGACGATACAGGCAGAAGATCCGCCGGAGGGATTGCTCTATGGCAGTGTGTACGGGAAGGATCAGATTAATGAAGCACTTCAGGCAGAGGATCCTCTGGAAATCGTGCCAAGCCGAGATACCAATGGACATGGGACGTTTACTGCCGGTATTATTGCCGGAGGGACGGATGCCGGAAATGATTTTACAGGTGCAGCACCTATGGCAGAGCTGCTGGTGGTGAAGCTGAAGCAGGCAAAGCGGTATCTGAGGGACTTTTATTTTCTGGAGGAAGAAGAGGTCTATCAGGAGACGGATATTATCATGGCGGTGTATTATCTGGTGTCGCAGGCAGTCAGACTGGAGAAGCCGCTTTCCATCTATATCGGGGTAGGAACAGCCAGCGGAGATCATTCCGGACAGGGTAGCTTGAATCAGCTGTTGAACCGGATCAATCTGGCACCGAATTTCATTGTGTCCGTTCCGGCGGGCAATGAGGGAAGTGCAAGACATCATTTTTCGGGAGCAGTAACCGGTGACAGGACCTATCAGGAGGTTGAACTGAATGTCGGAGCGGATGTACCGGGCTTTGTGATGGAGCTCTGGGGCGAGGTGCCGGGGACGTATGCGATCGGGATAGAGTCGCCTTACGGAGAGGTGATTGAACGAATTACGCCTCTGTTTTATCGGAGACAGCGGATAGATTTTATACTGGAACGGACCCTGGTAGAGATTGCCTATGTTCTGGCAGAGGAGCTATCCGGAAAGCCGTTGATATTTATCCGGATGGTGACTCCGAGGGAGGGGATCTGGCGGTTCCGGGTATATGCATCGGGAAGCAGCAGAAATGAGTTTCATATCTGGCTTCCAATTCGGAATTTTCTTCCGGATAGTACCTTCTTCTTAAGGCCGGATCCGTTTGAAACACTCAGTGATCTGGGAACCGGCGAGGGATCCATTTCTGCGACGGCCTATAATCATACAACCGGAGCCCTTTATCTGGAGGCGAGTCGTGGTTATACGGATGATGGCAGAGTGAAGCCGGATCTGGCGGCACCCGGAGTGAATGTATATGGCCCGGCAATCCGGGAACGGGCGGATGCACCGTATGGATATACCAGAAGAAGCGGAAGCAGTATTGCAGCGGCACACACTGCCGGAGCTGCCGCTCTGTTAATGGAATGGTCAGGGGAAAGACGGTTAAGCGGAACGCAGATCCGGCGGTATCTGATCCGGGGAGCCGGCAGAAATCCGGAACAGGAATATCCGAATCCATCCTGGGGATATGGAACCCTGGACTTATATGGCACATTTGAGCGGTTAACGCAGAATCGCAGTTAGGAGGAATACAGAATATGCGTAAGAAAATATTGAATTATAAGGCTCAGATCGATGAGCTGCTGAAAAATCCACCGGAAGACATTGATTATGCAGAGGAAGAACGGAAGCATCTGATCCAGATCCGGTTTTTCATGCATGAACGACTGGTTCATGAGATTATTATGGTGCTGTTTGCCCTTTGTACGATTCTGGTGTTTATTGAGACGGTGCGAACAGCGGAAATTTTATTTGCAATCCTCTTAGTGGCATTGCTGATTCTGCTGGTTCCGTATATCATGCATTATTATGTGCTGGAAAACAGTGTGCAATATATGTATGAGCAATATGATGAAATGGAGCGCCGGCGAACCGGCGCCCATTAAAGAAACAGGATTATCTGTTTTCTGTGCTGCTGTTTGTGCCGGAAGATGTGGATGAATGGGTTCCGTTAGTGGCATCATTTACCATATTTCCAGCGTCGTTGGTGACGTCCTTGATCATATTTCCGGCACCATCTGCAGCGTCGTCTACGATATTTCCGGCATCATCGACCATGTTTCCTACATCGTTTCCGACATTGTCAACGGTGTCTCCGATATCATTTCCGATACTGTTTCCGGAATTGCTGCCGGAACCGGTGCTGGAATTATTTCCGGCGTCATTGGACATGTCGGAATTGTTCTTGTTACCGCATCCGGTAAACGTGAAAGCAATAGCAATCAGACAACAGCATAAAATCAGACTTTTTTTCATGGTTTTCATAATCTGACTCCTTTCCATATGTGAATTTCACATAGTTAGTATGGACGATTCCGGCATGAATATACGGAAAAGGAGAGGAAAGTATGAAAGAAACGGAATTATTCGACCGGAAACTGACGGCCGGTATGGTCTAAGGTGTAATTCTCCGTATAAACGAGTTCCTGAATGGTAACGAAACGATAACCCTGTTTTTCCAGCTCGGTAAGAAGCCGGTCCAGAGCATCCCGTGTATATTTGGTTCCGTTGTGGAGCAGAATAATTGCACCGTTATCTAAGTCCGGATCGGATAAAACAGTCTCGATAATGCTGTCGACGCCGTATTCCTTCCAGTCTACAGAGTCCACATTCTGATTAATACAGGAATAACCGCAGGAATGGGCCTGATCAACAACCCGGTCGTTCCAGTCACTGTACGGAGCGCGGAACGCAGTCATGGAATATCCGGTAATAGAAAGTACCTGATCATGACAGTTCATGATCTCGTTCTTAATTTCCTCATCGGACAGATCCGGCATATGCTTATGGTTCATGCCGTGATTCGCAAGCTCATGTCCATGCTGGTAGATAGTGCGGACAGCATCCGGATATTTCTCCGCCCAGTCACCGGATACAAAAAATGTGACCTTTGCCTGATGATTGTCAAGAATGTCTAAAATATCAGCAAGATCCTCATCACCCCAGGCAGCATCAAAGGTGAGTGCGAGTACGGGTTCATCGGTTTCCACACTGTATATGGGAAGTTCATTTCGCGTCAGGGAGAATACCGGTGCTGTGACCGGATGATCCCGGAAGAAAGAGGCACCGAAGTACAGGCAGACCGAGAAGAGCAGAATACCGGTCATACAGCGCATATATCTGGCATTAATCGTTTCGGCAGCTGCAAATAACGTAGATTTCATAAAAATCCATCCGAACATTCTTCGTGATAGTTTATGAAGAAGGGCAGTGGATTAGTACAGGAAAAGTCTGGATTCAGGACTCCGGAGCATATAGACGGTCGGAGATTTCAATATCTTTATAGATCTGATGGTATTCCTCCGGTGATAATTCGGAGATGTAATTTTTGATAAATTGCTTGGAATTGCCGTTTCGTTTCAGGATATCAGCTGCCTTATTATAAGCAATGGCCGCCTGAATCTCGGTGGGATAGCGCCCAATGATATAATTTCCCTGGATATGGATCGTAGCCTGATAGCAGGTTCTTCCGTTTTTCTGATGCATCGTGACACCCATATAATGATTGAGGACCTTAATATTCTGATAACGATAGTCCGTATCATCCCCATTTACAAAGATATAATCCCGGCCGGCAACTGCGAACTGCCGGATCCCATAACGGGACAGAATGCCATACTGGCTGCCGTAATGGCAGACGAACCGATAGCCGCCGCGCTGCTGGATCGTATGGGAGGAATAGAAGAACAGATCATCCCGGTCGAATTTCAGGGCAAGCTCCGGCTCCAGATAATACAGGAAATGATCGGGATATAAAAAGATCGGAGTCTTGATATAAATGCCGTTGCATCGAAGATTGACCAGAGATACAAACTTGGCAAAGGAGAGCGTCATGGTGGTCTGATAATCACTGACAGTGACAGTCGGATCATCCAGAACCGCTCTGGCCTCCGCATAGGCCCGGCTACCGGCTTCCGGTGTGGAATAGCTGCCGATACTGATATGTTTCCGGTTATGGGTAATGGAAGTCCGGTAATAGATACTTCCATCGGTGTGATATGCAGTTGTAATACCCGGATAATAATTCATATACATACACTCCTGATTATTTCTTGTATAGATTGTAGTATATTTCTGCAAATACGGCAACATAAATCGTCAAAAACCCCAAATGAATATATAAAGAATATGTTAAAATTATTAAAAAAAGTGGACTTTTTTGTTGAAAAGTTATACAATCTCTTTATAAGAAACAGGTATAAATCGTAAAGGAGCAGAATAAGATGTAATGTGAAACTATATAAGGAGGAATGTATATGGGAATTGAAGAACCAAAATTCGACCTACACGAGATGCAGATGTATCTGGAAGAGAAGATACAGAATGTACGAACCATTTGTGATCTGGAACTTAGTGAAAATGACTACAGACGTTTAGGAATCAAGCTAAAGTCCCTGTTTGCATTCGCCAACAATCGTAATTTCGCAGAAGATTTTATGCTGTGCATAGCGGTATACTGGACTTATGATTTTATTTACTGGGATGAGAAATATGCCAAGTTTGACACGGAGCTGATACAGATGTATGAAGAGCTGTCGCAGTATACGCAGCGCTATCAGCTGATGATGCTGAAGGAGTGTTTCCATGATTTCGGCCTGAACAGTTATCAGGTGGATACCGGAAACCTGATGCAGGATTGCTTCCGTATCATGGTAAGACATGCCGGTATTCCATCGGATGAGGCTGCTACGGTATTGGAGCTGGTGGATCGGTATATTCTGGAGGACAGTGATGTGATCTTACATACGATCCGGTCATTTCTTCCGAAACGGACCGCACATATTTTCTCTTACATGGACGAGTCTATGCAGCTGGAGGTACTGGATGAATTAAAAGCACTGCTGACGGCAGTGGAGGATACGGATCTGGAGGAAGCGGACTTGTGCCGGAGATTTCCGGAGACCTCTGCATTATTGATTCGGGAAGCTGTTCACTGGCAGAAATGCCAGACATTAAAGAAGTGTAGTATCTGATATTCGTATATTGGGGGTAAAGGATTGTTGCCTGTGAGAGCGGGCAGCAGTCCTTTTTAATTTCTGTTCATATATCTATCATATTAATTAATGAGCCGGACGATAAGCCGGGTTATGTCGTTGAGTGATCATCTATCTAGTCCGATTGTTGCCAATCGGCTCAAG
>CABQJA010000139.1 GCA_902464345.1 uncultured Clostridium sp. | reverse complement strand
GTATAACCAAAATACTGGAATATCAGCGGATATCCGAAGCTGAATATCATTCCAAGTACGGATACTGCCAGTATCAGTGCTCCGAGCACAATTCCTATGATTGAAAATACCTTTGCATTCTGCGTTTTATTCTTTCTGGTCAGACAGCAGATTCCCAGAACAATCGCTGTCAGTGAAAGCACATACTGGAGCCCGCAGCAGCCGAACACAATACTGCATATACCGGTCACCATACTGGCGATGCCAAGTCCGGTGCCGTCGCCCTTTTTACTTCCCGGCATTCCGATTGGCTCCGGTTCCTCTCCATATCCATATTCATAATACGGATCCGGCTCATAATTCACATAATGCGGATCATTCGGATCAATCCCCCGGTTCTCCGGGATCTCTCCGGTAACTGCCTGACTGTCTGGGATTCCTCCGGCAACCGCCTGACCGTCCGGTATTCCCCCGATCACTGCCTGACTATCCGGGATTCCTCCGCCGATAATCGGACTATCTGCAATTCCTCCCACAGCAATCTGACTGCCCGGCATTCCCCCGGCAACCGTCTGACTATCTGGGATTCCTCCGATAACTGTCTGACTGCCCGATATTTCCCCGGTAACCATCTGACCGTCCGGCATTCCTGCCTGCTGTCCCGGATTTCCTTCCGGTTGTACGGATCCTTCTTCTTTTCCCCAGATACTTTCTGCCTGCTTTTGTTTTGCCTGTTCCGCAAAATCCTGTTCCGTCTGGAAAAACACCAGATCATCCGGATCACCGTCATAGCTTTCTATAATCTTTCGCTGTTCCTTTTTTTCTTCCAGCTTTTCTTCATTTCTCTCATCCATAATCTGCTCCTGTTTCCTTTCCGCGGCTCCCGTTTCCGTTTTAAATCCGTCCACCGGATTCTTCCTTTAACAGCCGGTAGAATGTCGGGTGCAGTTCAAATGCCCCCATCAAGGTTTCTGCTTCTTTTAACATCGTCTGTTTCTTTTCCTCCGAAACGGTTCCGCGTACGGCACGGATCAGAAGATTCTTCGGTGAATGCTCCATATCGATAAATTCCATAATTTGTGTCCGATATCCGCAAACCTCTAACAGGTTTCCCCGAATCGCATCTGTCATCAACGCTGCCGAACGTTCCTTCAGGATCCCATATCTGGACAGAATCGGAAGTGCTCCCGGCTGCATCTGCTGATTCAGCTCATGCTGGCAGCACGGAACGGATAATATCACATCCGCGTTCCAGCGAACCGCATGGTACAATGCATAATCCGTTGCCGTATCACACGCATGAAGAGATACCACCATATTAACCGGCTCCGAGGTCTGATACCCCTGAATATCCCCCACCTCAAAATGCAAGTTCCGATACTGATATTTATCTGCGATCTCCCGGCATTTCCGGATTACGGATTCCTTCAGATCCAGCCCGGTGATCGTCACATCCATATGCTTCACTTCAACCAGATAATAATATAGAAGAAACGTCAGATAGGATTTCCCGCATCCGAAGTCAATAATGTGAATCCGCCCCTCCGGCAGTTCCTTCCTGACATCCTCCACAATTTCCAGAAACCGGTTGATCTGACGGTACTTATCATACTTCGACTGTACGACCTTTCCTTCTTTGGTAAATATTCCCATGTCCACCAACGGCGGAATCGGGGTTCCTTCCGGAATGCAGTAATTCTTCTGTTTATTATTGCCCTGCCGTAGCTCTGCCGGCCGTGTATTCTTATGCCGGTTCTGAAGCAGTTTGCCTTTTTTGCTGATCTTTGCCTGATATTCCCACTGCTCCGTCCAGGCACTGCACTGCAGATATTCCTTCCCGAAATAGGTCTGAAGGCTGTTCTGCAGATCTGTTTCTTCTATATTAATATGAAATGCCTGTTTCTCCGTAAACTTCTCTATCTGATAACGGATACCCTGTTTGCTCTCTATCATGCGGATTTCAACCTTACGAAACTCCGCTTCCTTTGTGACCGGCTGACTCAGTACGATTTTATATGGTCGTTCTTCGCTCAATTCCTGCAAATACTCTTCTACTGTCTTTTCCAATCTAACATCCTCCATATTTCTGTTACACCATCGCCTTTGCCCGATCTGCTTTTCGCAGCATTTCTATAACAATGGCCCCAGCATATTTAATACGGCCCGTACCATTTTCCGGAACCCGGAGATCTTAATGCACTCTTCATATTGCATCTCCTCGCAATCCACAAAGGTTGCCTCAAAATCTTTCCGAATCTCCTGCACCGCATCACACTGATACATCCAGACACCGCACTCAAAATGCAGGAACAGACTCCGATAGTCAAAGTTCACCGTTCCGACAGTTGCAATCTGGTCATCCACCAGTACAACCTTCGCATGTGTGAAGCCCGGCGTATACTTGTAGACCCGAACACCATCCTTCAACAACGGCACACAATTAGACTGTGATAATACATATACGATCTTTTTGTCCGGGATTCCCGGAATGATGATCCGGACATCCACGCCGCTCTTGGCTGCCAGTGTCAGTGCCGTTACCATCTCATTATCCAGTATCAGGTATGGCGTTATAATATAAATCCGTTTCTTCGCCCGGTTGATCATATTCAGGTAAATATTCTCACCCAGGATTTCCTGATCCAGAGGTGAGTCACTGTACGGTTGTACATATCCGTCGGATGTCCGGTGCATTTCCTCTCCGTCAACCGGCCGGAACGTTTCAAAGTCCTCAATATCTCCGGACACGCATTGCCACATCTGCAGGAACATAACCGTCAGACTCCAGACCGCATCCCCTTTCAGCATAACACCGGTATCCTTCCAGCGTCCGTATGGTGCAGTTTCATTAATATACTCGTCTGACAGATTAATACCACCGGTAAATCCGGTATGTCCGTCAATCACGGTTATTTTTCTGTGATCCCGGTTGTTCAGACGCAGAGTCAGGATTGGGATAAACCGGTTAAAGGAATAACAACGGATGCCTTTCTCCCGCAGCCGCTTTTCATACCCGGAAGGAATGGTTGCCACACATCCCATGTCATCATACATTACCCGGACATCGACGCCTTCCTTCACCTTCTGCTCCAGAATCTCCAGAACAGAGTCCCAGAACAGACCCTCCCGGATGATGAAATATTCCATGAAAATATATCGTTTTGCCTTCTTTAACTCCTCCAGAAGCGGTTCGAAGTTATCCTCTCCAAACGGATAATATGTGACCTCCGTATTCCGGAATACCGGATACCGGCCCCAGTCCTGAATGTATTTTGACTGCATGCCCGCAATCTCCGACTCCTGCGTTAATTGCTCCGCGACCTCCTCATCCTGCTTCAGGAACTGACAGGCATCTATAATACTCTTTTCAATCTTACGCACAAAATGCTTGCTGGCATGATTACCCGCAATTGCCACATAAAAGACACCACCGAAAATAGGGAATAACAGAATCGGCACCACCCATGCCAGCTTATAGGCCGGATTATCCGGTTTATTAATGATATAAATAACCACAACCAGACTCAGTACCGTGCACAGTGCCTGCACATAAGCAAAATACTTTCCGAGCCGTACCATTCCATATACGATAATTCCAATCTGTAACACAAGGAGCAATCCTACAATGATTACCTTTGACAGGAACAGCCGGTCCTTATCCTTCTTGTTCTTCTTCTGTTGACTCAATCCTCTCGCCCCCTTACTTCGCGGTCCACCTTCCGGCTGCTCCGCACGGCAGTACCAGGCCGGTTCTTTCTACCGGCAGTCCGATCTCCTGTGACTCCACATGTCCTCCATGCTTCGGCACCAGCTCCGATGCCAGCATATATGTCAGCACTGCCGGTGCAAGACCGGTTGTATAGGAGTTCACCAGCACAAATAACGGCTGATCACTCAGCACCTGCGTACACAGCTGAATAAACGGATGGATCTTCTCCTCTATCTTCCAGATCTCACCCTTCGGTCCTCTGCCGTAAGACGGCGGATCCATAATGATCGCATCATAATGATTTCCGCGCCGGATTTCGCGCTCCACAAACTTCACACAGTCATCCACGATCCATCGGATCGGTGCATCCTCCAGGCCGGATGCCTTTGCATTCTCTTTCGCCCATGTCACCATGCCCTTGGACGCATCCACATGTGTCACACTGGCACCTGCCTTTGCCGCTGCACAGGTTGCACCGCCGGTATAGGCAAACAGATTTAACACCTTGATCGGGCGGTTCGCCGTCCGGATCTGTTCTGAAAACCAGTCCCAGTTCACCGCCTGCTCCGGAAACAGTCCCGTATGCTTAAAGCTGAACGGTTTTAAATGGAACGTCAGCTCTCCATAATGGATCTCCCACTGTTCCGGAAGCTTTCGAAACTCCCATTCACCGCCACCTTTGCTACTTCTGTGATAATGGCCGTTCCATTCGCGCCATCCCCGGTCCTTCCGTGGAAAGCTCCAAAGTACCTGCGGGTCCGGCCGAATCAGCGTATACTCGCCCCAGCGTTCCAGCTTCTCTCCATCCGAGCAATCTATCACCTTATAATCTTTCCAGTTATCTGCAATCCACATGTCTTTCTCCATTCTCTTTCCGATTCCATCACATTGTCTGCTAATTTCTACAGTCTGTTATATTGTCGCATATTCCTTTTCATTTGTAAAGTATGCGGGATTTACAAGTGTTCTGCAATTCGTTATACTGTTTTTAGTGATACATTTATGAGAGAGGCAATTACCGAAGATATAAGGAGGAGTATTATGAGCCGTTCTACTGCGACCTACGAAACAATCAAGCTGGATCAGGATGTCAATATGCGATACTCCTGCTGCACAGATTACAATTTCTTTGTTCCGATGCACTGGCATGACAGTATTGAGGTCATCTATGTTCTGGAAGGAGAATCTACTATTAATATGGACCAGCAGACCTATGCCCTGTCTGTAAATGATTTTATTATTATTGATTCCAATATCATCCATTCCACCCAGACCAGGGACCGGTGTCATTTCCTGCTGATTCAGATTCCGTATCAGTTTCTGCAGACCTATATCCCGGATATTGACTATATGCATTTTAAGAGTATCTCTTCGGTTGCAGGTATTCCGCTCTCTGACGGCGTCAGTAGCAATCCTGCCCTTCCTTCCGGCGAGCTTTTGCAACAGCTCCGCAGCATTCTGATACAGCTTGTGGATCTGTGGAATACCAAACCGGACGGTTACCGTTTGAAATATTACAGTTGCATTTTTGAACTGCTTTATATCATGATCACGCATTTCCGGGTGCCGATCACACAGAATGAATATCATCAGACCGAGAAATATATGGAGCGCCTGGAACAGGTTATGAATTATGTGAAGCTTCATTATCAGGAGCCGATCTCCATGCAGGATATTTCAAACTATCTTGCCCTGAATCCCTCCTATTTTACACGCTTCTTTAAGAAGTATATGAATATGACTTTTACAGAATATTTAAATACTATTCGCCTGCATGGCATTTATAATGATATTTTAACCACCGATCTTCCGATTCAGACGATTGCAGAACGAAACGGGTTTACAAACTATAAGCTCTTCATGCGGATGTTCCGGCAGACCTACGGCTGTACGCCCAGCCAGAAACGCAAGGAGCTGGCCGTTACCGGTCACAAGCCACATGCGCATAAGTAAATACTACCATGAAAAACGACCTTTTTCCGGTCGTTTTGACATTTTAAATCCAGTGTGGTACTCTCTTGAATATCAATACAGAAAGGATGATCTTCATGAAGAACTTTAACTTTTTTCAGATTTTTGGTTTTACCGTAGAGATTTTCTCGTTTGTAGCCCTCGTCATTAACATGATCACCAACGCACAGAATCCTTCCGCAAGAGTTCCGTTTTATTTTCTCTTCCTGCTCGGTGTTGTTCTGGTCTGCGTTGGCAACATTATAAAGCGTAATAAGAAATAATTACGGCTCTTCCGGTTCTTCTTCCTGCTCGGACACCCAGATTCCCCGGTGTTCGACAGAGGTGGAGAATACGATGACCGTTCTGGTTCTTCCATAGCACTGCAGTTCCCCGATAAACTGATCCAGTGCTACCGTATCCGGAAACAGCACTTCAAGAAGCATGGAATAATCCCCTGTTACGCAATTGCATTCAATCACATTTCTGCATTGCTTAATATATGGATAGAACTCTTTTTTTCTGACCGGCTCGATCTCCAGGCTGATAAATGCCTTAATGTGATATCCAAGCATAACCGGATTGACTTCCGCAT
>CABQJA010000138.1 GCA_902464345.1 uncultured Clostridium sp. | reverse complement strand
GTCCTGCCGCCTGCTCCATCTGATTTGCCGCCTCATATCCATTCACCAGAACCGAAAGCTCCTGCTTCTGCGTCTTTAACCTCTGTATCCGTGTATCTGTCTCTACCTGTTTTGCCGCTGTCAGCTCCTGCTGCTGTTTTAGCTCCTGCATAGTCCGACTATCCGTTTGAAGTGCTGTCTGCAATCCCTGAAGCTGTTCGTATTGCTGCAAGTTTTCCTCCAGCTGCCGGATCTCCGGTGTCAGCTGTTCCGAAGCCGCCATCCCTTCTTCCTTTACCTGCCCGACTGTAAGTGCTGTCTGTTCTCTGATCTGCTCCTGCTGCTTCCGTAACTGCTCTGTGGCCTCCAGCTCCTGCACACACTGCTTCTGTTCCTGTTGTTTCGCCTGCCACGCATGATAGTCCGGTTCTACCTGTCTGGCCCGTTCAGCAGCATGAATCCGGATAACCTTCTCATCCTCCTGCGGCCTCTGAAGTTCCAGCTCCTCTAACTGCTTTTGCAACTGCTCTCTCTGCCGGATCCATTTCAGCTCCTGTTCTGCCTGGGATAATCTCACCTTTATCTGTGCAACCTGCTCCTTCGCTGCCTCCTGTACTTTCCTGTCCTTCTTCGCCTGCTGCCCGGATTGCTGACGGATTTCTTCCAGCATTCCCTCAACCAGCTCCGTACGATCCATGGTCTCATATTGCAGGACGGACTCCCACTCCGATGTTCTCTCATATTCATCCGGCAACAGAATGCCCCGCATATAGGCCTGATACTGCATGTTAAATACCTTCAGCTTCTCTGTAGAAGTTTTTGCCTGCTCCTGCAGCCGATCCTGAATTCTGGCATAAATCTCTGTATCAAAAAGCTCCTTAAAAATCTCCTTTCGTTCCTTTGATGATGCAAATAGCAGCTGCGTAAATTTTCCCTGTGCGATCATTACGATTGAAGAAAACTGCTTGGCTGTAATTCCGATTATTTCTATGATTTTACGGTTGATCTCCTGCTTTTTGCCGCGATACATAGTGCCATCCGGCAGCTGCAGCTCCACACCCGCCTTCTCCTCTGTCAGTGCATAGTTACCATCCTGATTCCGCCGCTTGCTCTGCCGCTTATAGGTAGGATTTCGCTTAATGACATAGGTCTCTCCCCGGTATTCAAACTCCAGCTTTACATAGGTCGGTGTATCCGCATCCGCATACTGGCTCCGCATCATGCCGCCATCCCGGACTCTGCCGCTGGTTTCCTCAAACAATGCATAACTGATCGCATCCAGAATCGTCGTTTTCCCTGCACCGGTATCTCCGGAAATCAGAAACAGCTCTCCCTGTACTCCGCGAAAATCAATGATTTCCTCGCCGGAAAAGGAACCAAATGCCGATAATATAAGCCGATTGATTTTCATTCCTGTACCTCCTTTGCCGCTTCCAGACAGATGCGATCAAACACTGTCCGTTCCTCCTCATGCATCGGTCTGCCGGTCATCTTCTCAAAAAATACTGCAAATGCCTCCTGCGGCACCAGCTCCCGGATCTTCTCATCCTCAGCCTCCTCTGTTTCCAGCTTCATCCGCATGCACTCCAGCTGTAGCTCCAGTAATCGGTGCAGATATTGCTCCAGCTGCTCCTTCGGCCGGTAAATCTCCGTATCATCCGTCAGCGTGACACTGACATAATCCTCTGCCAGATCTCCTTCTCCCTGTGCCGCCATCTGGATAATCTCCTCTAATGTTCCGGTCACTTTCTGTACATCCCGCAACGGCTTTAACGGAATCTGACGAATTTCAGGGCTGGTTTCCTTATCTGCTAATGTTACCATGGTAATCCCTTTTTTATGATTGCATTCACTGACCGAATATTTCAGTGGTGTCCCGGAATAACGGATCCATGGTTTTCCCACCTGCTGTGCGCCATGAATATGTCCCAGTGCCGCATAATCAAACTGCTGCAAAATTCCACTGTCAATGACCTCCAGTCCGCCAACCTGCAGTCGTGCAAGCTCAGAATCACATACCTCTGTCTTGCTCCCGCTTCCCTGATAAAACTGATGAGAAACGATTACATTTCTCTGTGTCCGGTCTACAGACTCCCGATCTAACAGAAACTGAACTGCCTCCTGATAGGTCCGGATCTCCTCGCCATCCTGCAATAACCGTCCTCGCAGATCACCCGGCTTTGTAAACGGAAGCAGATAAAAATTTACCGGTCCGTATTCATCCTCCAGACTGACCTTTTTCAGAAACTCATCCTGCGCCTGCGGCGGCATGGTCGATATGTATATATGGTGCCGCTCCAGAAAACCGGAAGCAAAGTCCAGTCGCTCCGGGGAATCATGATTTCCTGCGATAATCAGTACCGGAAGCTGCTTTGGCAACTCGTCCAGATCCCCCAGAAACTCATCAAATAAAGAAAATGCCTCTCCGGATGGTGCTGCTTTATCATAAATATCACCGGCAATCAGCAATACATCCGGTGCCTCCTCTTTCATCACTTCTATGATCTGTTTCAAAATATAACGCTGATCCTCTGCCAGACTATAGCCTTTTAGATACTTGCCGATATGCAGATCCGAAATATGTGCAATCTTCATGGCTGTTATACTCTCCTTTTCTACGGTTCTTCTGCTTTTCACTCTGTTTGTTATCCTGCTTTTCAGTCTAGCATAAAATGAGGGGACTGCAAAGTACCGATACGCATTCACCGTCCCCGATACAGGCAGCAGTGCAGGACGCGCGATTTGACATTTTAATTTGTTTCCTATAGAATAGGGGTGTTTCAATTGAGGAGTCGGCTTATAGAAAGGATATAGTATGCCATCACTTTATGCACATTATCGATTTGGAAAGGAATTATGTATGTCTTTGCCGGAACCGGCGCGCACATACGCACTTCGATATCGGGAACTCTTTGATCTGGGGCTTCAGGGACCGGATATTTTATTTTTTTATCATCCCTTTTACCATAATTATGTAAATACCCTTGGATATCAGATTCATGACTGGAAGGGGCGTAAGTTTTTCCAAGCGGCACTTCGCACGATTCGTAGCAGAAGAAACCGTGGTGCAGCGATTGCCTACATTACCGGCGTTGCCTGCCATTATGCACTGGACCTGTCCTGTCATCCTTATATCGAAAGTCTGGTACGATATGAGCACAAGAACCATTGTGCGATTGAAGGTGCCTTTGAACGGCATCTGATCGTTGAGGAGGATCATCTGCCACCGAATTATTTGGTGACAGGTTCGATTAAGATCAATCCGGAAAATGCCATGGTTGTAAGACAATTTTACGGTAAAACCACCGGCAAACAGATCCGCAGTGCGGTCTACACCATGAAGCTTTGCAATGATGCCCTTCGGATGCGAAACAATCATCCGCTCAAGCGGTTTCTGTTCTTCATCTTGCGGTTACTTGGCAAATACAATAACATCGCAGGTATGGTCATTACTCCGGAACCACAGCCGGAATATAAAGAAAGCAACCGGATTCTCCGCATGAAATATGACGAAGCCAAACCGGTTGCCCTTGCATTGATTTCTGAGCTGTTGACCTGTATTCAGTCAGGAGAACCCCTGGGACGTAACTTCAATCCCACCTTCTCCGGCTAATATCGTCTCGCTCATTTCCAATGATTATTTATTCAGAATTACATCTGCCAATGCGGAAAGCTGCGGCAGATTTTCTGTTTTTAAAGTAGATTTGATCGTAACCATCGGTTCTACGATTTCAATCTCTTTGCATTCCTCCAGAGCTTTCTTCATCACTCTGCCTGCAGACGGTGCCCAGGAACCGTTTTCGATCAGTCCCACGGTCCGTTTCTGATATGCCTTTGCTTTCAAATGATTTAAGAACGTCTCCATACAAGGAAATACCCCTGCATCATAGCTGGCTGCTGCCAGAATCATTCTGTCATACCGGAACGCATCTGCTACAACGGCCGCCACATCTGCCCGTGCCAGATCATAAAGAACCACATTCTCTGCACCCTTTTCCTCCAGAATGGAAGCCATCTTTTTCGCTGCGATCTCCGTATTACCATGAATAGACGCATATGCAATCAGGATTCCCTTTTCTTCCGGCCGGTAAGATGCCCATGTCTGATACTTTTCTATGTAATGTGATAAATCACCGGTCAGAACCGGTCCATGCAACGGACAAATCGTCCGGATATCCAGACCTGCCGCCTTCTTTAACAATGTGGTAACCGGTCCACCGTATTTACCGACAATATTTATATAATATCTTCTTGCCTCAGCATCCCAGTCTGTCTCAGCATCCGAATCACCGAACCGTCCGAATGCATCTGCAGAAAACAACACCTTTTCTGTCTCCTCATACTCTACCATAACCTCCGGCCAGTGTACCATCGGTGCAAATACAAAGTGAAGAATATGACTGCCCAGATTCAGGGTATCCTGTTCTGTCACTACCACCTGACGATCTGTCACATCCATGGTTATAAACTGTGGAAGCATTGCGAAAATCTTTGCGTTTCCTACCAGCTTCATCTCCGGATATTTCCCGGCGATTGCCTCAATACTACCGGAATGATCCGGCTCGAGATGCGAGATAACCAGATAATCCGGTGTTCTGCCATTCAGCACCTGCTCCAGATTCTGAAGCCATTCCTCTGTCTTTCTGGCATCTACGGTATCCATAACTGCGACCTTTTCATCTGCGATCACATATGAATTATACGTCACACCCTGCGGTACCGGATACTGACTCTCAAACAGATCAATCTCCGTATCTTCTACACCAACATATAATATGCTATCTGAAATTGTAACCTGCGTATTACCCATCCTGATGTCCTCCTTGTGGATTCTGCTTTTGTCATCTGCCGACTGCTTTACAGCCCAGATTTAGTATACCCTTTTCCCATAGGCAGAATCAATAGGAAACAGACTTTTTCTTTCCAGCTTTCTCTTACAATAGAAGAACGCCGGAATCAGGAACAGATCTGCTGCGATCCACGCACAAGCATTCGCCAGACATACACTGGTAAAACCAAAATGCTCCGGCAGGATCAGTGCCGCAAAGCACCGCGCCACCATTTCCAGCACACCGGCCGTCATGGCAAATGCGGAGAAGCCCATTCCCTGAATCGTGAACCGGACAGTCAGCACAAACGTAAGCAATGGAAATCCGGCCGTTGAGATCAATGTATATTTATAAGCAAATGCCAGCGCCTCAAGCTCATCCTTATCAATAAACAGCATAGACATCTGGTTACCAAACAATACGACCAGTCCAAATGTCACAACCGATAATATAATACATGCCAACGTTGCCTGATAAAGACCCTTGCTGATCCGGTCCAGACGATTTGCTCCCATATTCTGTCCTGCATAGGTTGCCATGGTATTTCCCATCGCCTCCAGCGGACAGGAAATCAGAGCATACACCTTATTGGCGGCAGCAACACCGGCTACCGCAATCTCTCCGAATGAGTTTACGGCCGTCTGAAGGACAATGGAGCCGATTGCGGTAATGGAATACTGCAATCCCATCGGAATCCCGACGATCGTTAATGTCTTCAGATATGCTGCGGATGGTTTCCAGTCCTCTTTCTCTGTCTTTAAGATAGTGAATTTCCGAATCATATAAATCAGGCTGACAATTCCGGATACAGCCTGTGCAATAATGGTTGCGATCGCCGCACCTTCAACTCCCATACCGATGCCGGGAATAAACAGGAAATCTAATCCTATATTTAATACCGAAGAAATGATCAGAAATACAACCGGCGACTTACTGTCACCCAGAGCTCTGAAAACACCGGATACCATATTATAAAGAACGGTAAACGGAATTCCTGCAAATATAATAACAATATACCAGTAAGCATACTCAAACGCTTCCTCCGGTGTATTCATCCAGACCAGCATCTTCCGGCATAAAATCACCGTAGCAATAGTCAGGATTACCGACAATACAATACAGTACCATACACTGTTTGTCACATAACGGCGTAATCCCTTCTCATCCTTTGCTCCAAATGCCTGTGCTACCGGGATTGCAAATCCACTGCAGATTCCGATACAGAATCCGATTACCAGGAAGGACAAAGAACCGGTAACTCCGACACCCGCCAGTTGATTCAATCCCAGATATTTCCCGACGATCATTGTGTCTACCATATTATAAAACTGCTGAAACAATGTTCCCAGAAAGACCGGAAGCCAGAACTCCATAATACAACGGAATGGTTTTCCAACTGTCAGATCCTTCATTCCGGACTTCTTTCC
>CABQJA010000137.1 GCA_902464345.1 uncultured Clostridium sp. | reverse complement strand
TCAATACCTCACCTGCTTGTTTTGCAGAATTCTTAATCTTTTAAATTGTACAACCTGCCTGCTCCCTTGTCAACGAACCAAAAATGACCAAAAGTCATTTTATATTTTGGCAGTTTTTCGTTATTTTGCCGAAATAATGACTAATGGTCATTTTTATCGTTTTAATATATTGACTGTTGGTCATTTTTTGAATATAATGCATTACGAAACAAAAAGATTGACTAATGGTCATTTTTGAAAGGAAGGGTTTACATGTTAAAATTAGGCAAAGGAATTGTAAAGTTCCGAATTCCAATTCTTATCATCGGAATTCTGCTCCTGATTCCTGCTTTTTTCGGCATGGCAGCTACAAGAGTCAATTATGATATTCTTGCTTACCTGCCATCCGACATCGACACAATGAAGGGACAGGACATTCTCCTGGATGAGTTTGGAAAAGGCGGCTTCTCCATGGTTGTTGTAGAAGGCACTACCGATCAGGAAACCGCAGAGCTAAAGAGTAAGATTGAATCTGTTGAGGGCGTTGCCGATGTTCTCTGGTATGATTCTCTGGCGGACATTTCCGTTCCAAAGGAAATACTTCCTGAGAATCTCTACGAGAAATTCAACACAGATGATTCTACTCTGATGGTCGTCTTCTTCTCCGATTCCACATCGGCAGATGAGACCATGGATGCGATCGAGGAGATCCGGTCCGTAACCGGCAAGCAGTGCTTCGTCAGTGGTATGTCAGCCGTTGTTACCGATATTAAGAATCTGTCCGAAAAAGAAACTCCATTATACGTACTGATCGCAGTTATCCTCTGTTGTATCGTATTAGCCATCACCATGGACAGCTTCCTGGTGCCGGTATTCTTCATGTTAAGTATCGGTATGGCAATCCTTTACAATATGGGAACCAACATATTCTTGGGAGAAATCTCCTATGTAACCAAGGCATTGAGCGCGGTGCTTCAGTTAGGTGTTACGATGGACTACTCCATCTTCCTGTGGCACAGCTATCAGGAACAGAAAAAACGATTTAACGGTGATAAGGAGCGTGCCATGGCACACGCCATTTCCAATACGATCACTTCCGTAGTCGGCGGTTCCGTTACAACAATCGCAGGCTTCATTGCCTTATGCTTCATGAGCTTCACACTGGGGTTGAATTTAGGTATCGTTATGGCAAAGGGTGTTGTCTTCGGTGTTATCGGCTGTGCAACCCTGCTGCCTTCCATGATCCTGATCTTCGACAAGCCTCTGGAAAAGACTATGCATCGTCCGATCATGCCGGACTTCTCCAAGTTTGCAGGCTGGGTAACCAACCACACGGTATTGTTCACCGCCTTATTCCTGGTCATCCTGTTCCCTGCTTTCTACGGATATCAGAATGCATCTGTATACTATAATCTGGATTCCACACTTCCGAGAGATCTGGACAGCATCGTTGCGAATACCAAGTTGGAAGAGGAATACAATATGAGTTCCACTCACATGATTCTGGTCAATGCAGATATGGAGCCTAAGGATGCTATTAATATGATGAATGAGATCAAAGCACAGGACGGTGTTACCTTTGCACTTGGTATGGATTCCATCCTCGGTCCGTCCATTCCAAGAGATGCGATTCCTGCAGATCTGATGGATACATTAAAGAGTGAGAACTGGCAGCTGATGCTGGTCGGATCCGAATATCCGGTTGCATCCGATGAGGTAAATGCTCAGGTAGAGATCTTAAATAATATTGTAAAGAGCTATGATGATTCCGGTATGGTAATTGGTGAGGCCAGCTGTACCAAGGATCTGATCACCATTACCGACAAGGACTTCGCAGTCGTAAATACGATCTCCATCGGTGCGATCTTCATCCTGATTGCAATCGTATTAAAATCAGTCACACTTCCAATTATCCTGGTATGTGTTATTGAGTTTGCAATCTTCATTAATATGGGTATTCCTTGCTACACCGGCACCCCACTTCCGTTCATTGCATCGGTTGTTATCGGTACCATACAGCTTGGCTCTACCGTAGATTATGCAATTTTAATGACTACCCGTTACCGGAAGGAACGGTTCAACGGAGCTGATAAGAAGGATGCTATCCAGACTGCATTAAGCACCTCCATTAAGTCCATTTTAGTCAGCGCCTTTGGATTCTTCGCTTCCACCTTCGGTGTAGGTATGTATTCCAATATTGATATGATCAGCTCTCTGTGTACCCTGATGGCACGTGGTGCTCTGATCAGTATGGTGGTTGTTATCCTGGTTCTGCCATCCATGTTCATGATCTTTGATAAGGTCATCTGCAAGACCAGCGCCGGTTTCCGCCCGAAAAAGGAGAAACCTGCTGCTTTGAATCAGCCATCCGTAAATTAGTAATCAGAATTATTGAACTGTTTGAATTTGAAAAAGGAGTGCTTAATTATGAAAAAAGGAATCAAAATTACAGCTGCAGCACTTGCAGTATTAGCTTCTGCCGGAGCAACCGGCTATTATGCAAATATAAATAAAGCAAACGCAGATGATCACGCCTCTACCGTAGAGCCAAGAACCGTATCTGCTGTTACAAGTGAGACCAGAACCGCATCTTCCGAGAAGGCTCAGAAGGACGAAACCGTTTATGTATTATCAGACGCAAACGGTAATGTCAACAAGACCATCGTCAGCGACTGGTTAAAAAACACCGGTGCCTTAAAGAGTATTGATGATATTTCCAATCTGTCTGACATCGTAAATGTGAAGGGCAGTCAGGCCTATACAGCCGACGGTGACTCTGTCTTATGGGATGCCCAGGGTTCCGATATCTACTATCGCGGTACCACAGATAAGCAGGTGCCTGTTACCATGAAAGTTACCTACACTCTGGACGGCAAGGAAATCTCGCCGGAAGAACTTGCCGGTAAGAGCGGTCATGTAAAGATCCGTTATGATTATACAAATAATGAGAAACGCAGCACGATCGTCGGGGATTCCAAGGAAGACTTATATGTACCTTATCTTCTGTCCACGGTAACCTCTCTGGACAGTGATAAATTCACCAATATTGAATTATCCAACGGTAAAGTCCTCTCCGATGGCAGCAAGGTCATGGTCATGGGTGTTGCATTCCCCGGCTTAAAGGAAAGCCTGAATCTGAAGGATGATGCGGATGTTGATATCCCGGATTACTTCGAGATCGAAGCAGATGTAACCGACTTCGAAATGGAAACCTCCGTTACCGTTGCTTCCAGTGAGATTTTCAGCGAACTGGATATTGATACAGACAGTACTGTAGATGATCTGAAGGATTCTATTAAGCAGCTTTCTGATGCATCCGAAGAATTATGTGACGGAACCAAATCACTGTATGATGGCATTAATGAGCTGTCAGACGGAACCGGTTCCTTAACCGATGGTATTGATCAGCTGGCAAACGGTGCTACTACCTTAAGTACCGGTGCTGCTTCCTTAACCTCCGGTGCCGATCAGGTAAATGCAGGTGCGGCTTCTCTGGCCGATGGAGCCTCTGCTCTTTCTACCGGTGCGGATTCCTTAGTCAGCGGTGCCGGAGAATTATCTGCCGGACTGGATTCCTTGAATACGAATATGAAGAGTGCCAAGACCGGTGCCGATCAGCTGGCTGCCGGAAGCGGTCAGTTAGTCGATGGTGTCGGCAAGGTCAGTGCAGGTCTGACGCAGACTGCAGGCGGCCTGACTGAATTATCCGACGGCATTGATACCGCTGCCGCTGCATTACAGACATCTATCCAGTATGAAGAGGCAGAAATCGCCAAGATCCTGACCGTTCATCCGGATTATGCAACCGGTGCTCCTGCTTCCGGCGATAAGACAGAAGCAGACTGGGTAACCTTCTCTAACTTATATGCCAGTGTACAGTATCAGAAATCCGTATACGCTTCCATGACTACCGTACCGGAAGCAGAAGATGCAAAGACCATCAAGAAGGGTATCGTTGCTCTTCAGGCAGGTAACACACAGCTTTCTGATGGTGTCAACGATTTATCCGACGGTATTGATCAGGTGCATACCGGTGCCGTTTCTCTTCAAAACGGACTCGGTCAGTTAGCTGCAGGCAGTGAAAAGTTAAATGCCGGTGCAACCGCTCTTTACAGTGGCGCACAACAGGCTTCTGCCGGAGTAAAGCAATTATCCGACGGTGCCAATCAGGTAGCTGCCGGAACCAGTCAGGTATCCGGTGGTGCAAAGCAGTTGGCAGACGGCACCAGTCAGCTGGTAACCGGTGCTACGGCTCTCCAGAATGGCGGAAAGACCCTTACCTCCGGTGTAGCACAGTTAAAGGATGGCGCTTCCCAGTTAAATGATGGTATGAATGAATTTAACGAAACCGGTATCCAGAAATTAAGTGAGGCGATCAACGGTGATCTCTCCGATTATTTAGATCGTTTCAAAGCATTAAAGAATTTATCTGCTGACTATGGTACATTCTCTGGCGTAGCCGACAATATGGATGGAAAAGTAACCTTCATCTATACCACAGACAGCATTTTATCCGAATAACATTGCTGTATCCTTTCCTTTTAGTTTGCCGGGAATCCGCTGCCTATGGATTCCCGGCTTTTGATTATTTAAACCAATGTGCATGACTGCCGTGACTGTCCTTCTTCACATATAACAGATGCTCTACTTCATCCCGAAGCTCTGCCACATGTGAAATAATGCCAACCGTCTGATTCTTTCCCGTCATGCTTCGCAGCTTCTCGATCGCCAGCTGTCTGGCATCATCATCCAGGGAACCAAAGCCTTCATCGATAAACAGCATTCCCATCTGGATACGTCCTACCCGCTTCTCAATGATATCTGCCATTCCGAATGCCATAGCCAGTGCCGCCTGAAAGGACTCGCCGCCGGATAAGGTCTTCACATCCCGCACCTGATTTAACTCTGCACTGTAGATATCCAGGTCCAGTCCTGCCTCTCCCTGCGTCTGAAGATTTTTTAACTCCCGGCACTGCAGATATAATCTTCCGCCGGTCATCTCCACCAGCCGCTCATTCGCCGCCCGGATCATCTCGCTGAAATAATACCGCTGTATATATGTCTGAAAATCCAGCTTCACACTCTGATTTAATCGTCCGTTTGCAGTTTTACTTAAGGTCTCATAGATCCGGAACTCCCTCTCTTCCTGCCGATACTGCTCCTGCAGACTTCGAAGCTGCCGGATCTGGGTCTCATTCGTGTTCAGTCGATTGGCGCTCTTCTGATATGCTGCCTCTGTGAGTTGCTCCTGTTCCTCTGCCGCCTTCAATGCTTCTCGCATACTGTCCAGCTCATATGGAGCTTTATCTCCGACCTCCCGGATCACAATCTCATACTCCTTCCGGATATCCTTGCCCCGTTGCTCATATTGATCGTGGGCATTCCGCAGTTTCTCCAGCTCTCCTTCCTCCATATAACTCTCCAGAAATGCTGCCTCCGATTCAAATCCTGCCTGCTGTAGCTGCTGTTCATACCGCATGCTTCTCTGCTCTGTCTCCCCGGTCAAACGCCTATACTCCGTACGCTTTGCCTCCAGATTTCCAAGCAGCCGGTTTATTTCCGTCTGCAGCTTCTGCAGTCTCTCTTCTCCTGCCTGCATTTTCTCTGTCCATGCATTCAGCGCCTGCCTTTTCTTTGCCAGCTCCCGCTTCGCTTCCTCCATATTTTCAAACATCAGTGTCTTCTGCAGTCCGCTGATCTGTGCCTCCAGCTGTATCTGCCGATCGTGTACGGTCTGACCTTCCGTCTCCAGCCTCTTTATCTGCTGCTCGTATTCCTGTAGCTTCATCTCCAGCTCCGGCAGCTCCTTGTCGAAACGTGCCAGCTGTTTCCCTGCATCCTCAGCCTGCTGCTTCGCTTCCTTTCGGACATTCAGTTCCTGCCTAGCCCGATCTTCTGTTTCTTCCAACATACTTTCGGCATTTTCCCGTTTCAGCCAATCTGCCAGTCCGAGCTCTTCTCCCTCCTTTTGCAGCTGCTGTTCCTTTAATATCAGGGCCTGCTGCCATACATGGATTTCCTCTGCACAGTGCTGGTAGTTCTTCTCTGCCGCTTCTCTTATCTGCTTATAGTGCTCCAGCTGCTCTTTTGAGACATCCTCTGCCAGCTCTGCTGCCGGATGCGGATGCTCCACAGAACCGCACACCGGACACGGATGTCCTGCCCTTAACTGCTTTGCCAGAACGCCCGCCTGATTTCCGATGTAGCGCTCCATAGCCTGCTCATACTGTTCACCGGTCTTTCGTTTCTCCGCTTCCGCTGCTGTCAGCTTTGTCTGATATGATGTTTCCTTTGCGACTTCTTCTTCCCGGCTACGCCACAGGAGCCGAAGCTGCCGAACCTTATCCAGCCTCTGTCC
>CABQJA010000136.1 GCA_902464345.1 uncultured Clostridium sp. | reverse complement strand
ATATAATACTGTTTTTTAATGTAGTTAATAAAACACTAAAAAAATTATTCATATGCTCCCTTTTCCCATTTCTCCCTGTCTATCACACTTCATCATGAAATAATGCATAAGAAGTATATTCCATCTCCGGATGATCTAAATAATGCTCACAGATAAATAAATACCACTTGATCAGATGGTCCTCCGGGCATTCCTTCAATGCATCTGAAAAGGCATTGCGTGCCAGATAATAATCATCCTTATAAAATAACCGGATACCCTGCTGAAACTTTTCATCTGCTTTCAGCTTTCTTCTGCGCTCCAGCTCCGGACATGCATCCAGTACCTCATATAGCTTAAATGCCATCTGCTCTGTTCCTACATATCCCAAATATCGGCAATTTACATCCTGCGGCATTGCATCGATCAGTGAATCCGTAACCGCCATACGTACACCGGCTGCCAGAAGCTTCTTCGAATAAGGTTCCAAAAGCTTCCATTCTTCGGAAGCCAGGAATGTCAATGCCTGTTCCTCATCTCCGGTTATTCCGTACAGATATTCCGAGCGGTGCGCAAACATTATCAGTTTCCCCTGAGCAGATCCTCCTATGGAATCCATTTCCCTAACTGCATTTATGCCAAAGGCTGCTGCCTGTGCTGCCTCCTGTAAGAACAGGAATTTCATTGCCTGCAGGTCACTATCACCGGATATCAGAATTCCCTGCTGCTCCTCTCGGTGCCGGTTTAACACTGTATACTTCTGATTTAATGCCTGCATAAATTCTATCCGTGACTCAACTGAAATATCTTCTGTCTGTGCCAATACCATAATTCCATTGATATTCGCATAATCTCCGATCGCCACCTCTGCTACAGAGGTACATCCCAAAATCCGTTCCACCTGCTTCGGTGCAAATCGATAATATGCTCTTAATGTACGATACTTCTCATAATTAGACTTAGCAGTATTCTTAACCAACTCACTTAAGCTATTCCACATTATCTGCATTTCGCTGCTATGGATTCTCGGTTTCTTCCAATCCTCCTTGCCCGCACTGATCGCAGATACCACCCGAACCATGCTCTTCCATTCACGATTCTGAATTACGATCACAACTACGATCAGCAGCATTGCCAGCCCCCAGACAGACCATCCGATTTTTATGAATTTATCTCTTATATCTACCGTCTGTTCTGCCAGCTCCGGCACCGGTATCTGAATACACATGACATTCCTGCTGATCGTTGCATCTGCATCCGCCCATATCAGGACTCCGTATTCATGATCTACCACTACCTGGGCACTCCCGTGGTCATGCATTGCCTGACTCATCAACGGATATACAGCTTTCTTATATTCCGCTGTCTCATCAAAATCAGATTGGCTTCCCATAAAAAAGACTCTGTTGTATCCATCTATGGTCTCCGTATAAATCCCCACATTCAGATCCTGTTTTCCATCTGTTTCCGCATTGTCCCGCAGATTTTCCTGTATAGCCGATTCTATCCACTGCGTGAGCGCTTCCTGCTCTGATGTATTACTAAAGTCTCTATCATCCAGCTCTGCGATCAGATTATCTGACCGTTCAAAACACTTTGCTGTATATAACATATATTGTTTTTCTATACTGCCAACCGACGCATGATATGCATATATATATCCGATAAGGATTACTACGGAAACAGTCAGACCCATCGCCGCTAATCGCTGAAGTGCCATAGACCGCCCACCCAGCATAAGAACAATCAATACTATCAGCAGAATAACTATTACATATATCATCTGTATCTCTCCTATTGCCCCAGAGATTCGGTTCCAATCCTCTTAAAGGTATTCACAAACACCCTCAAATATGGAACATCTCCTGTTGTCAATTGAAATATCACTCCTATCAGTGCTAATATCAGCAAAATCACTGACAAATACAGTAATATCCGAAACAATGATTTCTGATTTCTATAAAAAAAACTTCGAATCTGCAATAACAGGTTTTTCTTCTTTGGTTCCTGCGATGCCATTCTGACATCATAATACAAGTCCTTAAAATGCAGATAAGAGCTTTTTGTAATCTTCTTACTCAACAGCTGGTAGCTGTCTGCCTTCTGGCGTGCCTTGCTGACCAGCAAATCCCTAAGAATCATTGCACACAGGCCGGCACAGGCTTCTTCACCAATTGTTCCATCCAGACCGGATATATCCAGAGGACATCCCAATTGGATACTGTTATCCCTGCGCATATGTATCTGCTTCTGCTGCAGGCACAAATATAGCAGCGGATACGGCATATCGGTCGCCATACATTCTATGATCAGGTTCACACAAATGGATTCACATACATCCAACGAAAACTGCTCGCCCATATAAAAGTCTTCGAGATAACGCTCCCTTATATATTCAAATACAAGACCAAGTCCCTGACCACAGGCAAATACATCGATGTAGCAAGGTCCTGAAGTCATCCCTTCCCCGGATGCAATCTGAAGGAATTCCTTTGCCAGTACATGATCCTTAATTATCATAACCGTATAATAATCATGCCCGGTACTGTTCAGATCCTCACATATATACACATCATTTACAGAGCCAATATATATTTCCCGTATGGATTCCAAGGACATTTCCTTTACCTGATATTTCATCCTCTATCCTTTCTCCGTCTGCTCAATTCCCCTTTTTTTAACAATTGCATATGCATATGTACAAATCATCGGCATATCTGTACAGTATATCCGGATCTCGTATACACCCTCCTTGGATGGTGCAGTATAAATACCATCCGGAGTCACCTCTCCGCTTCCCGGCTCTGTTAATTCATATGCCACCGAACAGCTCTTCATGTTGTTGAATTCCACATCGAAATAATAGCTTTCCTTTGTTCCCAGCACAACTGTCGGCGTTGCGGCAGTAATACTCTTATTACTGATATCCTCTGTCGTCAGCAGATTCTCACCACTTGGAAATTTCATTGCTACCCAGCGGAATGTCAGAATCAGAAAATCCACATCCTTCAGAAAACGGACCGCAACCACAAAGCTTCCCATATCATTCAATACCTTTACTGCAGTCTCAACACATACATCCGGCGAATTATCCTCCTGAAACAAATCCGGATTTCCATAAATCGTAGACTTTGTATTTGCTCCATGTACCGGATTATCCTCCAGTCGTTCATAACCTATCTCGACATAAACATTACCTTTGCCTAGCCCGTGCATAATTTCGCCGGAATATCGAACTTCTCCTTTCCGTGCATTCGCATTTAGCGGAATCTCCAATATACCGGTCTCTATCTCCGGAATCGCACCCTGATGTTCCCTAATGATCTGCTGTCCCATCGCCCCCAGTGTCTCCGGCGGCTGTTTCTGTTCAAACCATTCATCCCGAAAATACTCCTGATATTCCTCCTGTCGTCTCTTCTCTGCAAGTGTCGGTATGTACTTCTTGACATTCTGTTCCTGTATGCCTTCTATGATGTATGCAGTCTCTGTTCTCACCAGACTAAGCACTGCCAATGGGATATAATCCTGATTCATTCCCATTCTACGCATTTCCAGGCTAAGCTTCTCACTTTCCCGTAATGCTAAATCCTTAGGCTGAATCTCTGATACCTGCACCTGCAGATTCATATCACCGTTCACATCTGCCTTTACTTCATCTACCGTACCCTGTGCGGTTCCCGCCTTGATCACCAGAAATGTATCTGTAGCAGGATCACTCTCTGTTTTTATCCAGTAATCTTTTACCAGTGTTTCCCCCTGCTTCAGCAATACCTTATCCGCTGACAGCCTCAGCTCATGTAATCCATCCCTGCCTGCAAAACCCGGCATCTGGACAACTGCTTCATAATCCAGAGAACACACACGCTCAGACTTCTTCGTGATGACCAGCTCTGCCCTGACATATTTTCCAGCACAGACCACAGCCGGAATCCGGAACTTTATCTCATAATCCGGATGATCCATCAGAGATGCAACTGCAAAGAACTCTGTATCCAGCTCAAACGACCGCTCTGTATCCTCTTCATCCATCAGAAATAACTCATACCCCTCTGCCACCCGGTTGTATTCATACTCCGATTCATTCTCCTGCCGATTTACGGTATATACCGCATGAACATCTCTCTCCTGATACCGCAGACAAAGCACGGCCTGATTCGTCCGCAGGCCTTCGAAGCCGGATATAGCAGACAGTTTCTTCACGACAGAATTCTCTATTACGATTTCTCTGCCCATACTGTCAATAGCGGCACCGCTCTCCACCAGCACCGACAGGTCATCCAGCCAAAATACACTGCATCCGCAAAGAATTCCGGAACCGACCACCGTCTGATTGATAAATCTCCGCTTGTTATTGTTATATATCTGCTCTGCCAAAAAATCCGAAGATGTCAGCATCTTCCCCGCATAGTAACGATTTCTTTCAAATGGTATTACATCTGTATTCTTCACGCTCCTACTTATCCTCCCTTTTTTCTATTAGGCATATTCTAACATACTTTTTTTGCTCAAAATTAAAGATTGCTTAAAGATTATGTTTCCTCCTCATCCAGTAGCGGAATGGTAATATACATTGCAAATCCAACTCCTGCTCCACCCTTTACCTGTAATGTGCCATGATGCTTCCGGATAATATCCTTCACCAGATACATACCCATTCCGGTTCCCTTTATCACCTCCGGCTTCGGCTCCGCCTGTTCTCCCATATAATGAAATGTTGTAAGCTGTTCTGCCCCCTGTGGTGTTACACCCTCACCATTATCACGATAGACGATCCATGCTCGATTCTCCACGGATTCTATCGTTATACAGATAGAATCTCCATACTGCATATATTTCAAAGAATTTTCAATCAGGTTGTAAAATACCTTCATGATATCAATCCGATTTCCCCAGACAAAGACCTGTTTGCAGCTGGTATTCAGCTCCAGCCGGACGCCATGGCTTCGAATCAGGTTATCTGTATATTCCACAATACTCTCTGCCGTTTCAATCAGATCCAGACGTTCAAATTTCTCTGCCTTCTCCCGGTCATCATCTATCACTATCTGGAAGGTCTGATTCAGATAATCAATATTTCTGCATATCTTGTCAATATACAGCGTCTGCTCTTCCGGCGACCTGTAATCACCTTTTTTCAGTAAATCGCCATATCCGGATATGATTGCGAGCGGCATCCGGACTCCATGTGCGATCTGACGCTTCAGCCATATTACATCCTCCTGCAGATCACGCAGCTGACTGTCAGACTTCTGTCTTTCCAGTTCGCGTCTGTTCATTTCCTCCGCTAATGCAGGATCCGGTCTCCATCGCCTTCTCTTCCTGCAGATAACGATCAAGACTGCCAGCGATATAAGCACTAAAATAAGACAATTGACTATCGTTACCGACCAGTTACCTGTGTGTACTATATTATAAATTAATGTAATCATGGAAATTAAAATCTCAGAACTTATAAGTATTACGATTCCCCTCATACTGATTTTTCCCTCTTCCCCTATTCATCGGAAAATATATATCCAATGCCACGCACCGCACGTATCGTTTCCCTGTGCTGATAATCTATCTTCTTTCGAAGATTCGAAACATGCACCATTAATGTGCGTATATCCTCTATCTCTCCATACTCCCAGATAGCACGATATAGTTCCTTATACAGTCTTATCTCTCCCGGCTTCCTGACAAATTCCAGTAACAGCTTATACTCCGTTGGCGACAAATCCAGCTTTTCTGCACGTTCACCCTGTTCCGTCCTCCTGTACACCAGATAATTCCCCTTATCCAGAATAAATTGCCGAAACTCCAGTATCTGTCTGCTCCGGCTATTCTTCAGGTTCTCTTCTATCCGATCTACCAGCTCTGCGATATTCACAGGTTTCACCAGATAATCGCATCCTCCTCCGCGAAACGCCTGAACAATCGTCGTACTATCACCTAGACAGCTCATAAATATAATGGGATATTCATATACGGAACAGATGCGCTGACACAACTCATGTCCGTTGCAATCCGGAAGCATCACATCCAACAATATCAGATCCACCGACTCTTCTTCCAACAACTGTATGGTGCTTTTTCCATCCTCTGCACAAAACACCTGATACCCCTGTCCTTCCAGCTGTCTTGCAGTCAGCATTGCCAGATCTCTGTCATCTTCTACTACCAGTATTTTTGCCAATAGAATCCCCCCTTTTTCTACGCAATCCTATATATCATAATATACGTTTCAATATATTCAGTCAATAATCGACTTAATATTTATGTTGAATTTTATGTTAATGTATATTAGAATTTTTCTATATTTCATCCTTATTGCTTTTTTACAGGGATTATTATAATATAATTTATATACATTTAAACATATTTTAAT
>CABQJA010000135.1 GCA_902464345.1 uncultured Clostridium sp. | reverse complement strand
GAGGGCGAGCTGAACTGCGGAGGCAGCATCCGGGCAATAATGACCTTCCATATTACGTTTGGCAAGGTTTTTAATAATGGTCGCTGCCTGATTTTCATAAAAGGTTGTTTTAGGTGTTGACATAGTAAGACTCCTTTACTATTAATGTTGCATATTATATTTGCATACTTATTATACTGCATATCCGATGAAAGGGAAAGAAAGAGAACAGACAATGAAACAGAAGCAGGTAATTGGAATTCTGGCACATGTAGATGCCGGAAAAACAACTTTATCAGAGGCATTGCTTTACACATCCGGTGGAATCCGGCGCTTCGGGCGGGTAGACCATCAGGATGCGTTTCTGGATAATTTTGCCATGGAGCGGGAGCGGGGGATCACGATTTTCTCCAAGCAGGCAGAACTCACCTTTGCGGATGTCCGTGTGACACTTCTGGATACACCGGGGCATGTGGATTTTTCGGCGGAGATGGAACGGACCCTGCAGGTTCTGGACTATGCGATCCTGGTGATCAACGGAGCAGACGGTGTACAGGCACATACCAGAACGCTCTGGCGGCTTTTGAAACAGTATCGGATTCCGGTATTTTTATTTGTAAACAAGATGGACCAGCCATCCGCAGATAAGGAGCGGCTGATGGAGAATCTGAAAACACAGCTGGATGAGGGCTGTATGGATTTTACGGATATCCGACTGACGGATGAGAGTCTGGCAATGGGCAGTGAAGAGATGATGGAGGCCTATCTGGAGACGGGAGACATTCCGGTGGAAGCAGTGCAAAGGGCCATCCGGGAGCGATACATATTTCCGTGCTATTTCGGCTCGGCACTGAAGCTGACCGGAATTGAGGCACTGATGGAGGGCATGGCACAGTATATGGAATGTCCGGCATACGATACGGAGTTCGGAGCGAAAGTATATAAGATATCCAGAGATGAACAGGGCAATCGTATGACACACCTGAAAATAACCGGTGGCAGCCTGAAGGTAAAGGCAGTCTTAAAGCATCGCTCCGGTAAGGAGGAGAAGGTGAATCAGATCCGGATCTATTCCGGGGCAGGCTATCAGATGGTGCCGGAGGTCACCGCCGGAGAGATCTGTGCGGTAACCGGACTGGAGGAGAGTTATAGCGGAGAGGGATTCGGAAAAGAGCGTGATTCGGAACTGCCGCTCCTGGAGCCGGTACTCAGTTACCGCCTGATTCTGCCAAAGGACTGCAATGTACATGAGGCATGGAGTCAGTTAAAGCAGCTGGAGGAAGAGGATCCGCTGTTAAAGCTGACCTGGCATGAAGCAACCGGGGAGATCCATATCCAGGTGATGGGTGAAGTGGAGCTGGAGGTACTGAAAAGCCTGATCGCAGAGCGGTTCGGATATGACGTAGTCTTCGGAGAAGGCAGTCTGGTCTATAAAGAGACGATCGCAACGAAGGTAGAAGGTGTCGGACACTTTGAACCGTTACGCCATTATGCCGAAGTGCATCTTCTGATGGAACCGGGAGAGCCGGGAAGCGGAATCCAGGTGGAAGCGGACTGCAGCGAGGATGTGCTGGCAAGGAACTGGCAACGGTTGGTTCTGACGCACATTGAGGAACGGAAGCATCCCGGAGTACTGACCGGCTCCGAGATCACGGATATGAAGATCACATTGATTGCCGGACGGGCACACACCAAGCATACGGAAGGCGGAGATTTCCGTCAGGCCACATATCGTGCGATCCGGCAGGGACTGAAGAAGGCAGAAAGTGTTCTGTTGGAGCCATATTATGAATATCAGCTGACGGTTCCGACCGAGAATGCGGGACGGGCAATCTCGGATATTCAGCGGATGTCCGGCACCTTTGAGGTATCCGGACAGGGCGAGGCGGAGACACTTCTGACAGGCATGGTTCCGGTTGCGGAGGTATCCGGATATCAGGCAGAGGTACGGGCATATACCAAGGGATACGGAAGATTTGTCTGTACCTTAAAGGGCTACTATCCATGCCATAATCAGGAGGAGATCGTTCAGAAGATCGGCTATGATGCAGAGGCAGATGTGGAGAATCCGACCGGATCGGTATTCTGTGCCCATGGTGCGGGATTTATCGTGCCGTGGAATGAGGTAGAGGCCTATATGCATGTGGAGGCACAGATAGAGGCCCCGACAGGAATGCATGAACCGGCGGACAAAGCACGAAGCGGCGACCGGGTCTCTGTTTCAAAGGTTATTGCAGAAGAGGATGAGCTGGAGGCTATCTTCCGGCGAACCTATGGTGGCAGCATCCGGAAGCCATATGAGAACCGGTACGGGACGCAGGATGAGGACTGGGAGTATGCGGCAGATACGGCGGATTCTGGATCAGGGGATACCGATGAAAAGGAAACATGGAATAAATATGCCGATACTGCCGGGAAGAAACCGCGGGAGTCGTATCTTTTGGTGGATGGCTATAATATTATCTTTGCCTGGGAGGAGTTAAATGAGCTGTCAAAAACGGATCTGGCAGCAGCCAGAGGAAAGCTGATGGATATCCTCTGCAATTATCAGGGATATCGGAAGATGAATCTGATTCTGGTATTTGACGGCTATAAGGTGCCGGGCAATCCGGGTGAGATGATAGAATATCACAATATTCATGTAGTATATACGAAGGAAGCCCAGACAGCGGACCAGTATATTGAAAAGCTGGTACACAGCATGGGACAGAATTATGATGTTACGGTCGCTACCTCGGACGGACTGGAGCAGCTGATCATATGGGGAGCCGGAGCCAGAAGAATGTCTGCCCGGGAACTGAAAGAAGAGGTAGAGCGGGCGAGTGAGGAGCTGCGAGAGCGGTATCTGAACCGACAGTCATCGGAGAAAAACTACGCATTCCGGAAAATCTTACAGGATGAGTAACAAATCGTAGGAAAAACGTAAGAATATATTCAATGAAGATTCAGAAGAAATCAACGATACCTTCACATCTTCCATTTATAATGAGACCAGGTTTTGAAAAGAAGCCCGGTCTTTTTGTTATGGATGGATTTATCGGTACAACGCATAAGAGCCGGGCACAGGATGGAGGATAATTAATATGAAATTAGTCGTTTTGTTTGGTGGAGCATCATCCGAATACAGTGTTTCCCTGCAGTCTGCAGTGGCAGTCATGGAGGCATTGAATCCGGAGAAATACGAGATCATTCCGGTAGGAATCAGCAAGGACGGAAAGTGGTTTCGGTATTATGGGGAACGGCAGGCAATTGCTGAAAATGACTGGCAGAAGCAGGAGTGCCGGCCGGCATTCTTATCACCGGATCGCAGTGTGCATGGTCTGGTCTGGATCAAAGAGGACGGAACGGCAGCTACAGAATATGTCGATGCCGTATTTCCGGTTCTTCACGGTAAGCATGGAGAAGACGGAACCGTGCAGGGACTGTGTGAGCTGGCGGGAATCCCATACGTCGGATGCAGCACATTAAGCTCGGCACTTTGTATGGATAAGGATCTGGCACATGTGGTTGCGAAGGCAGCGGGAGTAGCGGTTCCGGGATATCGAGTTCTGCAGGCATATATGACCCAGGAGGAAAAGGCAAAAATCGGTGAGGGGCTGGAGTATCCGGTATTCGTCAAGCCGGCACGGGCAGGCTCCTCTTACGGAATCACAAAGGTATCCGCGGCTGAGCAGCTGGATGTGGCAGTTGCACTGGCATTTGAGCATGATTCCAAGGTTGTGATCGAGGAAGCAATCGATGGCTTTGAAGTAGGCTGTGCGGTTCTTGGCAATCAGACCCTGACAGTCGGAGAGGTGGATGAGATCGAGCTGCATTCGGATGTATTTGACTTCCATGAGAAGTATACACTGGAGACTTCCCGGATTCATGTTCCGGCAAGGATTACCGGAAAGAAAGCGGAAGAGATCAAGGAAACCGCCCGGGTTCTTTACCGGGCACTGGAGTGTCAGGGCATGGCCAGAGTCGATATGTTCCTGACACCGGAAGGTACGATCGTATTTAATGAGGTAAATACGATTCCGGGATTTACATCCCATAGCCGGTATCCGAATATGATGAAAGCAAGCGGCATATCCTTTGCACAGCTTCTGGACACGCTGGTGGAAGAAGCACTGGCCGTACAGAAGAACCGGGATATTCTGTAGGTCGGATCTTGCATGGAGTGAAATAGCATGGAAATGCATGTGTAACAGCAGAAACCGGGTGATAATCGGAGCAGGAAGTAACAGGAAACAGACAGGAAAGAAAGGAGTGGGCATATGAACCGAAATCAGAAATACGGGGGACTGGATTGGTTTCGTATTATCAGTGCAATACTGGTGATTACCATTCATACTTCACCGTTATTAAGCTTTGCCGAATTGCCGGATTTTATATTGACCCGTATCATTGCACGGGTAGCCGTGCCGTTCTTTCTTATGGTGTCGGGATTTTTCCTGCTGCCGGATCTGCGGTGGGATGAGTCCGTGCAGAAACGGTTGCGGAATCAGCTTGGAAAGCTGGGGCTCTTATACCTGATATCCGCCGGTATCTATGTGCCGCTTATGATCTATAATGATTATTTCGGAAAAGAGTTCTCGGTGATTTCGTTCTTAAAGGACATTTTTATAAACGGTACGTTTTATCACCTCTGGTACCTTCCGGCAGCCATTCTCGGACTGGCACTGGTCGGATGGCTGCTGCGGCATTTTGACAGCCGGTTTGTACTGATCCTGTCCATGATCCTTTATGTGATCGGACTGTTTGGCGACAGCTATTACGGAATGATAGAACAGATTCCGTGGATGCGGGCGGCCTATGCCGTGCTGTTCCGGTTCACAGACTATACCAGAAACGGATTATTTTATGTTCCGATTTTCCTGATGCTCGGATATGGTCTCGGAAAAGCAGCTGGACATGGAAAGACACTCTCCGGAAAGCAGGCGGTAACCGGTCTGATCATAAGCGGTGCGGCAATGCTGGCAGAGGGACTGTGGCTGCATAAATGGAACTGGCAGCGGCATGACAGTATGTATGCAATGCTTCCATTAGTTATGGTGTTCCTGTTTGCATGTATGATGAAATGGAACTGCAAGGGTGGAAAACACCTGAATCGTATGGCCATGCTGGTGTATATTCTGCACCCTGCAATGATCGTGGTTGTCAGACTGGCAGGCAAGCTGACGGGTTTAACCGAATATGTGACAGATCAGAGTCTGATTCATTTCATTTTGGTAACAGTCTTATCCTTTGCGGCTGCATGGGGACTGCTTGTTTTACAGAAGAAGATGAAGGAAGCGAAGAATGCACAGCGGCAGAAGCAGACCATGCGGGAACGGGCATGGACAGAAATTTCCATTGACAATCTGTATCATAATATTCATGAGATACAGGAAATTCTTCCGAAGCAGACACAGATCATGGCAGTGGTAAAAACAGACGGTTACGGCAACGGAGGTCTCAGGATCGCCGGACATCTGAATAAAATGGGTATTGAAGCCTTTGCGGTAGCGACCATGGAGGAAGGCGTACTCTTAAGAAGAAATGGAATTGAAGGTCTGATCCTGATCATGGGACAGACGGATCCGATGAAGATCCGAGAGCTTGAACGATTCCGTCTGACACAGACCATCGATACGTATGAATATGCAGAAGCACTGAATGCAAAGAAATGTAATATCCGGGTGCATGTCCGGTTTGATGCGGAGGCGGGTAGCTACAGAAAGGATGAACCGTCCCGAATCGAAAAGCTGTATCATTTCCGGTATCTGCAGGTGGACGGTATCTATACAGAGCTGACGGCGGCGGACAGTACGGAGCCGGAGCAGGTAGAGCAGACACAGAATCAGATTCAGTATTACTATGATGTGATCGAGTATTTAAAGAGCCGGGGAATCCGGCCGGGCAGCACGCATATTCAGAACAGCTATGGGGTATTGAATTATCCGGAATTAAGCTGTGATTATGCCAGAATCGGGACCGCTATGTATGGAATCCTGAGCCGGCAGGCAGATGTGAAGTTGGCGGTGGATCTAAAGCCGGTCATTACGGTAAAGGCGAAGGTGGCAGCCATGAAAATGGTAAAATCCGGGGAGACGATCGGCTATGGCCGCGGGTATGTGGCGAAGGGTGACAAGCGGATCGCAATCGTCACAGTCGGCTATGGAGAAGAAGTGCCGCGGAATGTGTCAGAGGAAGCCGGGCTGGTTCTGGTGCATGGCGGTGAGGCAAAGATCGTGGGAAAGATCTGTATGGATCAGATGATGATCGATGTAACCGGAATTGAAAATGTAAAAGTAGGAGATATTGTGACCATGTTGGGTGACGAAATGGACGAAAAGGTGTTGAATAAGATATTCTAGTCATTCACAAATCCTGAAAGTTATAGTACAATACGAGTAGACGAATAG
>CABQJA010000134.1 GCA_902464345.1 uncultured Clostridium sp. | reverse complement strand
AAAATGCAAGGAGTGTATACTACAAGTGAAAATTCAATAAAGGAGATGAAGCTTATGGACAAGATAGCAGACCGGCTGTTGGAAGAACTGAACTGTAATACCGTGTTCACGATTCCTATCTTTGGCGGGATTGGCGTATCGGAATCTGTCGTGGTCACATGGATCATTATGGCAGTTATGATTCTGACCGCATTTATTCTGACCAGGAATTTGAAGACTACGCATATCAGTAAACGACAGGCTGTTGCTGAATTCATTGTCACGAAGCTGACCGATATGTGCGAGGAGATGGTTGGCCCTAAGGGAAAACAGTATACCGAGTATCTGGTAACTGTGCTTCTTTACATAGGAATTGCCAATATCATCGGGTTGTTTGGATTTAAGTCCCCGACAAAGGATCTTTGCGTAACGGTTGCTTTGGCATTGATGAGTATTGTCTTGATTGAATTCGCAGGTATATACCAGAATGGTATTAAAAAATGGCTGCACAAGTTTACCGAACCAATCTGGATCGTCACACCGATCAATATTTTGGAAATTGTTACAAAACCGTTGTCGTTGTGTATGCGTCTGTTTGGTAATGTATTAGGTTCTTTTGTTATTATGGAGCTGTTGAAAATGATAGTTCCGGTTGTGGTTCCGGCAGTGTTCTGTCTGTACTTTGATGTATTTGACGGATTATTACAGGCATATGTATTCGTGTTCCTGACTTCATTATATATCAAAGAAGCAGTGGAATAGAGAATAAACGGGACGTACAGAGGACGTAGTTGATGACTTATAGGAATGAAGAAAGAAAAGGAGAATGAGTTATGAATAGTTTAATAGCAATTGGTGCAGGTATTGCAGTAGTAGGAGCATTAGGAGCAGGTATTGGTATCGGTATTGCAACCGGTAAGGCAACAGAGGCGATTGCAAGACAGCCGGAAGCAGAGAGTAAGATCAATAAGGCATTGATCCTTGGTTGTGCATTGGCAGAGGCAACTGCAATTTATGGTTTCGTTATTGGTTTGTTGATCATTATGATGTTAAAGTAATTCAGAAAGGCAGGGTGGTAACATGCTCCGATTAGACTGGAATATATTATTTACCGTAATTAATCTGATTTTGCTTTTTATCGCAATGCGGGTATTTCTGTTTAAGCCTGTACGGAAGATCATTGCAGCCAGACAGGAAGAGGCAGATAAGCAGTTTGCCGAGGCTGCAGCATCCAAGGAAGAGGCGGAGAAGTTAAAGACACAGTATACCGAGTCTCTTGCAAATGCTGAGAAGGAAAAGGTTCAGACCTTACAGACAGCAAGAAAGAATGCGGATAAAGAATATCAGAGAATCATCAGCGATGCAGAGTCTGTAGCAAAGCAGATGAAGGCAGATGCAAAGGCGGAAGCAGAGAACCAGAAGACACAGATCCTGAAGAAAGCAGAGAAGGAGATTGCCGATATGGTTGTCGATGCCGCAGTGAAGGTAGTAGGCGAGAAGAGCGGATCCGGTACAGATCATGCTCTGTATAATGAATTTATAGATAAAGCAGGTGATAGATCGTGACTCAGGCAGTAATAGACTATGCGTCAAAGTTACATAAAGAGGGCATTACGAAGGATGTACTGCAGCAGGTAAAAGGAATCCTGGAAGCGGTACCTGAAATTCGTACCGATTTTGAAAATCCGACAGTTACGATTGAGAAGAAACACCTGGTAATTGAACGGGTATTTCCGAAAGAAACACGGGATTTTCTGAAAATCTTATGTGACAATGGCGATTTTAATTTATTTGATGAAATATGTGGTGCATTAGCGGAGCAGGAGGCAACGCCGGAGGAGAAGGCGGATCGTGCAAAGCTGATCTATGTAACACCACCGACACCGGAGCAGTTAGAAGGTATCCGGAAGTTCCTGGTAAAGGAATCCAACAATGCTGACATTGAGATTGAGACGGAAGAGGATCCTTCCTTAAAGAGTGGATTTATCCTCCGGGTCGGTACCAAGGAATATGACTGGAGTGAACAGGGACGAATTGCACAGCTGGAGCATAGCATTTCAAAGGCAGTCGGAGCAAAGAAGAACGGAAGCTTCAGTGAAGACAGTATTATTTCTATCCTCCGGACCGAGATTGCAGACTTTGAACTGGAAGCGAAGGATAAGGAAGTCGGTGTGGTTAACTGGGTTGGTGACGGTATCGCCAATGTAGATGGTATTGACCATGCATTCTATGGCGAGATCGTACAGTTCGACAGTGGCGTCAAGGGAATGGTACAGGATGTCAGACGAGATGAGATTGGTATTATCCTGTTTGGCCGTGATACAGAGATCAAGGAAGGCACCAGAGTAGTAAGGACCGGCAAGATGGCAGGTATTCCGGTAGGCGATGCATTTAAGGGAAGGATCATAGATGCACTCGGAACTCCAATCGATGGTCAGGGAGACATTGCATCGGATGGATTCCGTCCAATCGAGTTTCCGGCACCAAGTATTGTAGATCGTAAGTCCGTATCGGTTCCAATGGAGACCGGACTTCTTGCGATTGACTCCATGTTCCCAATCGGACGTGGACAGCGTGAATTGATCATCGGTGATCGTCAGACCGGTAAGACATCGATCGCACTGGATACCATCCTGAACCAGAAGGGCAAGGATGTGATCTGTATTTATGTAGCGATTGGACAGAAGGCATCTACGATTGCCAAGCTGGTAAATACATTAAGGAAAAATGATGCTATGGATTATACCATTGTCGTATCGGCAACGGCTTCTGATCCGGCACCGCTTCAGTACATTGCACCGTATTCCGGTACGGCACTGGCAGAGTATTTTATGTACCAGGGCAAAGATGTACTGATCGTATATGATGACCTGTCAAAGCATGCGGTTGCATATCGTGCGATTTCATTGCTGCTGGAGCGGTCTCCGGGACGTGAGGCTTATCCGGGTGATGTATTCTATCTGCATTCAAGACTGCTGGAGCGTTCCAGCCGGTTGACACCGGAAGCAGGCGGTGGTTCCATTACTGCGCTTCCAATCATCGAGACACAGGCGGGTGATGTATCAGCTTATATTCCGACGAATGTTATTTCCATTACAGATGGACAGATTTATCTGGAAAGCGAGTTGTTCTTCGCCGGTCAGCGTCCGGCGGTAAACGTAGGTCTTTCCGTATCCCGTGTCGGTGGTGCGGCACAGACGAAAGCAATGAAGAAGGCTGCCGGAAGTATCCGTATTGATCTGGCACAGTATCGTGAGATGGAAGTGTTCACACAGTTCTCCTCCGATCTGGATGAGAGTACCAAGAAACAGCTGGCACATGGCAAATCCTTGATGGAACTACTGAAACAGCCGCTTGGAAATCCGATGAGCATGGCAGATCAGGTTATTACACTGGTAGCTGCGAATGCACATATTTTCAGTGATCTGGAGACAGATGCGATCAAAGAGTTCCAAAAGGGACTGTTAAAGGATATCCGGACGAATCATTCAGAGATTGTAACACAGCTGGAGTCTACAAAGCAGTTGTCGGATGATCTGAAGGAAATGATCATAGAAGCAGCGAAGGCATATAAGAATCAGGATAAGGATCAGGAGTGATAGCGCATGGCAAGTGCAAAGGAAATTCAAGATCGTATTCGGAGTATTCAGGATACCATGAAGATTACCAGAGCGATGTACATGATGTCATCCATGAAACTTCGAAAGGCAAAACAGAAGCTGGAAGATACAGAACCTTATTTCTACGGTCTGCAGGAGCAGATTTCTGATATTCTGTATCATTTTCCGGAGATGGAACATATTTATTTCGATAACCGGAGCCAGGATAAGAAGGAATCTGTAAAGCGGAAAGCATTTATTGTAATGACAGGTGATAAAGGCATGGCCGGAGCATATAATCACAATGTGATCAAGGAAGCGAAGCGGCTGTGTGAAGAGGCAGAAGGCTGTCGGCTGTTTATCGTCGGAGAGGTTGGACGTCAGCATTTTATGAGCCTGAAATATCCGGTGGAAGCAGATTTCCGATTCTCTACGAACAATCCGTCGGTACACAGGGCAAGAGTGATTACGGAACAGATTGTAGAGCTTTACAAGGAAGAGCAGTTCGATGAAGTGTATGTTATCTATACACGCATGATAAACAGCATGAAGGAAGCTGTGGAGGTTCAGCAGCTGCTTCCACTTAAGACACATGAGTTTATCGAGCAGGAGCGATTGGAACAGGCTATACAGAAGCGGGGTAATGTAAAACAGGAGCAGTCCTTCCGAGAGGAAGAACAGGGTACCTATAATGGAGATTATTACATTTATCCTTCACCGAAGAAGATTCTGAAGAGTCTGGTATATAATTATGTGACCGGTTTTATGTATGGCGCACTGGTAGAGGCTTCTGCGAGTGAAGAAAATGCAAGAATGATGGCAATGCAGTCCGCAACCAATAATGCACAGGATATGCTGCATGAGCTGTCTATCCAATATAACCGAATGCGTCAGGCAGCGATTACCCAGGAGATTACCGAGGTGATTGGCGGAGCCAAGGCGTTAAAGAAGAAAAAGAAAAAGCAAGCGAGGTGAGATTCACACCATGGAGCAGGTAGGAAAAATTGTACAGGTTTCAGGACCTGTTATCGATGTAGAATTTGAAAATAGTGACCTTCCCGCAATTAAAGATGCCCTGTATGTCATGAACGGGGATAAAAAGTGCGTAATGGAAGTGTCACAGCACATTGGACACAATGTGGTACGTTGTATCATGCTGGCACCGAGTGAAGGACTTTGCAGAGATATGAAGGTAGTTGCAACCGGTTCCGGTATTCAGGTCCCGGTTGGTGAGAAGACGTTAGGACGTCTGTTTAACGTGCTGGGTGATACTTTGGATAATGGTGAAAAGCTGGATCAAGAGGAGCATTGGTGTATTCATCGGGAGCCTCCGACATTTGAGGATCAGAGTCCGGTTGTAGAGATGTTAGAGACCGGTATTAAGGTCATTGACCTTCTGGCACCATATGCCAAGGGCGGTAAGATCGGTCTGTTCGGTGGTGCCGGTGTCGGTAAAACCGTATTGATTCAGGAGCTGATCCATAATATTGCAACCGAGAGCGGCGGTTATTCCATTTTTACCGGTGTCGGAGAACGTTCCAGAGAAGGTAACGATCTGTGGACAGAAATGAAGGAATCCGGAGTATTGGATAAGACAGCCTTAGTGTTTGGTCAGATGAATGAACCACCTGGAGCACGTATGCGGGTGGCAGAGACCGGACTGACAATGGCAGAGTATTTCCGTGATGTAAAGCATCAGGATGTGCTGTTGTTCATTGATAATATATTCCGTTTTGTACAGGCCGGTTCGGAGGTGTCCGCATTGCTTGGACGTATGCCATCTGCAGTTGGTTATCAGCCAACGCTGGCCAATGATGTCGGTGAATTACAGGAGCGAATTGCTTCTACCAGAAACGGTTCCGTAACATCCGTACAGGCAGTATATGTACCTGCCGATGACCTGACTGACCCGGCTCCTGCAACAACATTCTCACATCTGGATGCAACAACCGTATTGTCCAGAAAGATTGTAGAGCAGGGTATTTATCCGGCCGTTGATCCGCTTGAGTCAACATCCAGAATTCTGGAGGCAGACGTTGTCGGTGAAGAGCATTATCAGACAGCCAGACGGGTGCAGGAGACCTTGCAGAAATATAAGGAATTGCAGGATATTATATCCATTCTGGGTATGGAAGAATTATCCGATGAAGATAAACTGACCGTATATCGTGCCAGAAAGGTACAGCGATTCCTGTCACAGCCATTCCATGTAGCGGAGAACTTCACCGGTATTTCCGGAAAGTTTGTGCCGGTAGAAGAGACTGTAAAAGGATTCAAGGCAATTCTGGATGGTGAGATGGATGATTATCCGGAGCCGGCATTCTTCAACGTCGGAACGATTGAGGATGTTAAGAAAAAGGCAGAGGAACTGGCAAAGAGTGAGTAGTAACGAGGTGTATGACTATGAGTAATACATTTTCATTAAAAATCGTAGCCTGTAACCGGGTATTTTATGATGATGAATGTGAAGCACTGATCTTTCCGGGTTATGATGGACAGATGGAGATCATGGCACATCATGAGCAGATGATCACGATGGTGGAGATCGGTGAGATCCGATATAAGATTCCGGGACAGGAAGAATGGCAGACGGCAGTTGTTTCGGATGGTTTGCTGAAGGTGACCGGTAATCATGTAGATATGATTGTATATTCCGCAGAGAAGCCGGATGAGATTGATGCATTCCGTGCGGAAGCAGCACTGGAGCGTGCAAGGGAACAGCTGCAGGAGAAGCAGAGTATACTGCAGTATCATATATCCCGTGCATCTCTGGCAAGAGCGATGGCACGACTGAAGTCTACAGGCAGAATGTAAG
>CABQJA010000133.1 GCA_902464345.1 uncultured Clostridium sp. | reverse complement strand
GGATCGTGGAACGATTTCATAGTTTGTTTCCTGAGTGTGGTGGGGGATTTATTGAGCAGATAGACTATAGCATTAAGTATTGTGATACTCTGATTGATGATTTCGGTACAAAGGAGAAGATGCCGCAGATTGCAGTATCGGTAGATATGCTCGATACCGGAATTGATGTGCCGGAGATTTTGAATCTGGTATTTTTTAAGAAGGTGAAGAGTTATGCGAAGTTCTGGCAGATGATTGGGCGGGGAACAAGGCTTTGCAAAGATTTGCTGGGAGACGGTATAGACAAGGAACGCTTTCTGATCTTTGATTTTTGTAGTAATTTTGACTACTTCCGGGTAAATACAGGTGGAAGTGAAACCGGCATTCAGGAAGGATTGTCAGAAAAAATCTATAATATCAAGGTGCAGATATGCAGGGAGTTGCAGGCACCGGCATATGCATCGAAGGAATGCTATATTGCATATCGGAAAGATTTGATATGTGAATTAAATCAGGCGGTAATAGAACTGGATGACGCAAGCTTTCGAGTGAAAATGCATTATAGATATGTGGAGACTTATCGGAATCTAATGAGCTGGAATAATCTTCAGACGATAGAGATTTCAGATATTAAAGAGCATATCTCACCGTTAATTAAGTATGATGAGAAGGATGAACTGACCAGACGATTTGATTATCTGATGTATAGCATTGAGTTGGGAATGCTTCAAGGTAAAAATATTCAGAAACCGATTGATACAGTTGTATCGACAGCAAAGCTTTTGACGGCCAAATACGCGATACCGCAGGTGGCGGCACAAAAACCACTGATAGAGAAAGTCCAGACACAGGATTTTTGGAATGAGGCAACGGTGATTGAGCTTGAAACAGTGAGAGAAGCACTTGGAAGTCTGGTTCAATACATTGATAAGATCGTAAGAAAAAGATACTTTACGAACTTTGAGGATGAGATTACGGATGCTGTTGAAGGAACTCCGATTTATACAAATGCAGATCTGAAAAATTATCGGAAAAAGGTAGAATTCTATCTGAAAGAACATAGTGATAATTTATCTGTGTACAAGCTGAAGCATAATAAAAAGTTGACAGAGCTTGATTTGAAAGAACTGGAGCGCGTGCTTTGGCAGGAATTAGGTTCAAAGACCGATTATGAGAAAGAGTATGGAGATACACCGATCGGCCGTCTGGTAAGGCAGATTGTGGGCGTGGATCGACAGGCAGTGAATGAGGCATTTAGTGCATTTCTGTCAGAGGAAAAATTAAATATCAATCAGATAAGATTTGTGAATCTGATCATTGATTATATCGTCGTGAATGGAAATATTGAGGACAATCGTGTCCTGATGGAAGAGCCATTCCGGTCTGTTGGAAGTATCACAACACTGTTTAAAAACGATATGGCAACTGCGAAAGGAATTATGGATGTGATAGCAGATATTAAACGCAATTCAGAGGAAATCGCATAAGCAGCTATTTGACATATAGCCGATAGAATGCTAGTATATTGCAGATTTGTAGTTACACGGTAATACGAGTGACGTATGATTAACAGAAGAATATGAATAGCAACAGGTGAGAAAATGAGTGAAACAACAAAGAATTTACAACAGGAAAACAAGATGGGCGTTATGCCCGTAAACCGTCTGATCATCAGCATGTCGTTACCGATGATGGTATCCATGCTGGTGCAGGCCATGTATAACATCGTAGACAGTATGTTTGTGGCGAAGCTGGGAGAGGATGCACTGACGGCATTATCTCTGGCATTTCCGATGCAGAACTTCATGATCGCAGTCGGAAGCGGTACCGGCGTAGGTGTAAATGCGCTGGTTTCCCGGTATCTGGGAGAAAAGAAGTTCAAGGAAGCGAACCGTGGTGCAAACAACGGTATCTTTCTGGCACTGTTAAGTGCGATCTTTTTCTGCGTGCTGTGTCTGAGTGCATCGAAGTGGTTATTCATCTGGCAGAAAGCGGATGAGACCATTACGCAGTATGGTGTCCAGTATATGACTATCTGCGGTGGACTTTGCTTCGGTATGTTTGGACAGTTTATATTTGAACGGTTACTGCAGTGTACCGGAAAGACCATGTACTCCATGGTGACACAGATGACCGGTGCGATCATCAATATCATTCTGGATCCGATCATGATCTTCGGTTATCTGGGATGCCCGGCGATGGGAGTACGCGGAGCGGCGATCGCAACGGTGATCGGACAGTTCTGTGCAGCAGCGCTGGCAGTATTCTTTAATCTGAAATTTAACCGGGAGCTGACCATTCGTCTGAAGGAGATATTCAGACCGAATGGAAAGATTATCGGAAAAATATACAGTGTAGGTGTGCCGTCCATAATCATGGCATCGGTATCTTCGGTCATGAATTTCTGTATGAATAATATTCTGATGGCATTTACATCAACGGCAACGGCGGTATTCGGAGCCTACTTCAAGATTCAGAGCTTTGTATTTATGCCGGTATTTGGTCTGAATAATGGTATGATACCGATTATTTCTTATAATTACGGTGCCAGAAAAAAGGCGCGACTGCAGAAGGCAATGCGGTACGGCATTATCTATGCGGTCAGCATTATGGCGGTAGGCTTGATCATTATGCAGCTGTTCCCGGGCAAACTGCTGGGAATTTTTGATGCATCTGACTATATGCTGCAGATCGGTATTCCGGCAATCCGGATCATCAGCTTAAGCTTCCTGTGTGCAGGTTTTGGTATTGCAGGATCTTCGATTTTTCAGGCGTTTGGCAAGGGATTCCTGAGTATGCTGGTATCTATTGCAAGACAGCTGCTGGTGCTGGTTCCGGTTGCATACCTGCTCTCGAAGTTCGGACGGGTAGAGCTGGTATGGTGGGCATTCCCGATTGCGGAGATCATTGCAGTAATCATGACAATCAGCTTTCTGATCCACATTAACCGGACGATCGTTCATCCGATGGCGGAGGAGTCTTCCGAGAGCGAAGGAACACAGCCGGTTGCATAATGTCAGATGGGATGTGGAATGGAAAGAGAAATAATGAAGAGGATGCAATCGAAATAGAGATATAGAGATAATGAAGAAAATGCAATCGTGAAAGGAGCAGAACAATGGCATATAAGAGTATGGATGAGATAGAACAGTTCCGGTTTGATGACTGTCAGATCGGCAGTTTCCGAACAATCGGACAGGATCTGATCCTGGAGGTAGATGCCCTGATCGTGCGGGCCAATAACAGTCAGAATACCAATTACACCGAGAGCTATGCGGATACGACCAGAATCAGCCTGCATGGCGGCAGACTGGAGAAGGTTGTGAAGGATGGTTACCGGTATTATGATGCCAATGATGTATTGGTTTCGGAAGTGCCGGATGAAGAGCTATCTTCGGAAGAAACAGCAGACTTCCCGGCAAGATGTGAAGGCGCTTATCTTTTTGAAATGGAGAAAACAGAAGGCGGCTACAGACTGGGAATCGAGTTCGAGGATCCGGAGGATCATACCGTGGGAGCGTCTTATCAGGTGTTTGTAAGCTGTGAATCAGTCGCCTGTACATGGGAGCGGTACCTCAACCGGGTGCAGCAGTATTAAGGAGTCGATCGTTGGACAGAGGAAAAAACGGACGATAGAGCCGGGTGAAAAGGCTGGATGATATGAAAAAACATACAATCAATGAAAGATGGATGCAGAAGACAGTAGTAGTATGGCTGGGGGCCATGCTCTGCTGTTTTTTATGGGGAAGTGCTTTCCCGTGTATTAAAATCGGATATGAGTTATTCGGAATAGCAGGAACGGATACGGCAACGCAGATTCTGTTTGCAGGTATCCGTTTTATACTTGCCGGGATTCTGGCGGTCGGAATCGGAAGCCTGCTGCAGGGACGGCTGCTTCTGCCGGAGAAACAGGCCTGCGGGAAGATTCTGTGGCTGAGTCTGCTGCAGACGGTATTGCAATATCTGTTCTTTTATATCGGATTGGCGCATACCGGCGGTGTGAAAGCATCCATTATTGAGGCGGTCAATGTATTTGTGGCAATTCTGGTAGCCGGTCTTATTTTCAGGCAGGAGAAAGTGGATGCGCAGAAGCTGCTTGGCTGTCTGGTGGGATTTGCCGGAGTGGTTCTGATCAACTTAAACGGTGTGGACTTCCGGATGAGCTTTTTCGGAGAGGGAGCCATCTTCTTATCTACAGTCGCATATGCATTCTCATCGGTATTCCTGAAGCGGTATTCAGCGAAACATGATCCGGTGATGTTAAGCGGCTATCAGTTCATCGCCGGCGGACTGATTCTGTCACTGCTCGGACTGCTGATGGGTGGCAGATTACAGAGAATCTCACCGGCAGCAGTCGGGATACTGGTGTATCTTGCCATTGTTTCGGCAGTCGCATATTCTCTGTGGGGGATGCTGTTAAAATATAATCCAATCTCAAGGGTTGCGGTATTCGGATTCATGAATCCGGTATTCGGTGTGCTGTTATCAGCCCTGCTTTTAAAAGAAAATGATCAGGCATTTGGCGTGCTTGGAATCGCGTCATTACTATTGGTCTGCCTGGGTATCTATATTGTCAACCGGGGGAAAAAGACATCGAAACAGGGAACGCGTTATCTGATAGCGGTAGACTCCTATAAGGGAAGTATGACATCCTTAGAAGCAGGAAATGCAATTGCTGCGGGAATCCGGGAGGCTCAGCTCGGAGCAGCGGTGCAGGTGGTTCCGGTAGCGGATGGCGGTGAAGGAACGGTAGAAGCGCTGACCCGGAATCGACAGGGAGTGGAGCAGTGTCACTGTCAGGTCACCGGTCCGATCGGGACAACCGTGGATGCAGCGTATACGATTTATGATACAGAGCGGGGAAAGACTGCCATCATTGAAATGGCATCGGCGGCAGGTCTTCCGCTGGTTCCGGAGGGGCAGAGAAATCCGTTACATACAACGACCTATGGCGTGGGTGAGATGATCCGGGATGCGATAGAAAAGGGCTGTCGGCAGTTCATTATCGGGATCGGCGGCAGTGCAACCAATGATGGCGGTATCGGAATGTTGCAGGCACTGGGCTGGCATTTTACGGATACACAGGGGCATGAGGTCGGATATGGTGCAGAAGGATTGGAAAGAATTACAGCGATTTCTTCTGAAGATGTCCTGCCGGAGTTGGCTGAGTGTGAGTTCCGGATTGCCTGTGATGTACGGAATCCGTTGACCGGAGTGCAGGGATGCAGTTATGTATTCGCTCCGCAAAAGGGTGCGGATGAGTCGATGGTGGAGCGAATGGATCAGGCAATGCTGCGGTATGCGGGACTGACGGAGCAGCTGGCAGCGGATGGAGCCGAATATCTGCGGTCGGATGGAGATCACCGGACGCCGGGAACCGGAGCAGCCGGTGGCCTCGGCTATGCGTTTTATATGTATCTGCACGGAACTCTGAAACCGGGAATCAATATTGTGCTGGAGGAGATTGATCTGCAGTCCATGCTTTCCGATGTGGACTGTGTAATAACCGGAGAGGGCAGAATGGATGCACAGACCCTGATGGGAAAGACATCGGCGGGGGTTGCGGAGCTGGCTAAAAAGCAGGGCAAAACGGTGCTTGCATTTGCCGGCTGCTTCGGTGATGGTATTGAAATGTGTAAGAATAGTCCGTTGTTTGATGCATGTTACAGTGTGACAGAGTATCTGGAGGCCGGTCAGAACCGACAGGAAAGTCAGAATAAGCAGGCATTGACGGCAGAAGAGCTGGAGAAGCGTTTAGAAACGGAACAGGCAATCCGGAATCTGACTGCCTGTGTCCGGAGCGTGGCTTCCGACCGATGATCAACAGGGATGGATCCGTACACCTCGTTCCGTAATTGTCAAGTGAAAAACAGTGGAAAAGATGATTCTTTTGTGGTACAATTAAGGTCGTTGGAGCCTATCTTCAACTCTATAACAGTTCTAATTAGGTAGAATAAAGTAGGTGATGGCTATGGTAAATGAAGAAAAAGTAAAACTCATGACCAAACTGGCAATATATGAAAATACAAAAGGAAAGAAACAACTGAATATCAGTAAATATTATAAACGAGACTATGTGCGTTTCCAGATGTTCAAAACAGCAGTTTCTTCGACAATTGCATTTATAATATTGTTATTTGCTTATTGTATGCTGAATGCAGAACAATTGCTATTGGAATTGAATGATCTGGATTTTCTGAAGGTGGCAGCAAAGGTTGGGATCTTATATGTGATATTCCTGGCGGTTTATATGCTGATTGCCTGGATTGTTTATGCAAATAAATATGAGAAGATAAAGCCGGATGTGATTTCGTATAACCGGAATCTGAAGAAATTAAAAGAAATGTATGACCGTGAAGAGAAAGAGATGAAAGAGAAGCGGGCCGGAAGGAGTGTGACTACAGGTAATGACAACGTTGATCAATATTAGGGATTCAATTAAAGATTTTTTGACAAAATATGAGAAGTTTGCCATTCCGGTTCTGAAATTTGTGGGAATGTTTCTCGTTCTGATGTCATATACCAGT
>CABQJA010000132.1 GCA_902464345.1 uncultured Clostridium sp. | reverse complement strand
GAACGATACTGCACTGAATAACGGTCTTTCCCTCCGGTGCGATGTAGTCACCGTAGATCCGATAATTCTTTACACAGATCCGGTCAATCCGTCGATAGCCGACATCCAGAGGAGAGCAGTTGAAGCTGAGAGTATCATTGATCTCATCAAGAAGTCCGTCTACAGAAAAGGCAACCTGAAAGGAGCTGTAGAGCGGATAATCCTTTTTATTGGAGTATACCTTCTTGATTGATTTTGGAATATAGGACTTCTTCAGCAGCTGCCGGAAGGTATAGTTGATATCGCAGGCACAGATGATATAGTCGGCAGAGGCTACCTTCCCGTTGTAGAGACGAACCCCATCTGCATTTCTGGCAATCAGCTTTTTCACTTTTTTTGTCTTTAAAGTAGTCTTGTCAATCGGAGGTTCAATGCTTAATTTCTCTTTGTTGATCAGGATCTGCTCCACCGGAGTATTCAGTTCCAGCTTTCCGCCGAGAGAGCGGTAAGTCTCGGTCATATGGTGGACGACTCCCATAGATCCGCCCTCCGGAAGATCTCCGTTGCCGGAAATAAAAAAGGAATAGGCAAGTACCAGCCAGTAGGCCTCGTATTCCTTTGCCATAAAATCAAGGAAAATATGCTGTAAAAGCGGATGCTTGAATTTCATTGCCAGTTCTTCCAGATCCAGACCGATATACTGGATGAAGGCCTTCGCCATCTCCGCATGGGTCAGGGAGAATGTCATCTCATCGATCGTATGCAGCAATTCCTTCGGCTCCTGTCTGGAGGTAAGGACGGTATCTGCCAGACGTACATAGTCAATAAAGCAGTTGATTTCCTTCTCATCCTCCGGAGAAAGGGCTAACATTTCCTGTCGGGTACGCTCAACATCCCGCCATAGTGCGATCTGCTGACCTTCCCATTCGGATACATAGAAGGAATCTCGTTTGATCAGGTTCATGGAATCTGTAAGGGCACCGACCTCATGCCAGATCTGGTTCTGGGTGGAACCCTCTTTGGTCCCGGTCATCCAGTGAATACAGTTATCAATATGATATCCGTTCCGGTTCCAGCCGGAGCAGTTGCCGCCGGGAACTCCGTTTTTTTCATAAATGGTTGTTTCAAAGCCTGCTTTTCTGGCATAAATTCCGGCACTTAATCCGGCAATTCCGCCTCCGATAATAATAATTTTGCTCATACTATGTATTCCCTCTTTTGCTTATCTGTGATATGATGATACCTACTGTATCGGATTCCGGAACAGTTGTCAAATTTTAAGCTGAAAATATAATAAATGCTTGCATTTCGGGAAAAATTATGATACATTAGTGAAGTTGTGAAAAGTGGATGGTCCTCTGCTGACAGAGATTCGGCAAGAACATCTGAATAATAAGGAGGTCACACAAATGAACGATATTATCAAGAACATCGAAGCTGCACAGTGCAAGACAGACGTACCGGAGTTTAACGTAGGGGATACCGTACGTGTTCATGCAAAGGTAAAGGAAGGAAATCGTGAAAGAATTCAGATTTTCGAAGGCACCGTACTGAAGAAGCAGGGCGGAAGCAATCGTGCAACATTCACTGTAAGAAAGACATCTAACGGTACCGGCGTTGAGAGAACCTGGCCACTGCATTCCCCAAATGTAGCAAAGGTTGAAGTAGTTCGTCATGGTAAGGTTCGTAGAGCTAAGCTTAATTACTTACGTGATCGCGTTGGTAAGCGTGCAAAGGTTAAGGAATTAGTGAAATAATAGTTCTGATATTGCTACAAAAAAGGCAGGGGACGAAAACCCTGCTTTTTTTGTTATAACAACGAGGAAAATGTAAGTAAAAATAGTTGTGTTATTCCATATGTTTTTGTACTATAATGATATGGAAAGGGTGACGAAACATGCGTAGAAGAGGTGGAAGACGGGCATATTTACGGGCAAACCGTAACCGGTTAAGGCATGCACGGAGTCGTGAGAAAAAGGAAATAAATAAAAGACAGTTGATTAAAAAACTGGGTGGATATATTGTTCTCATTCTGATCATGGTGATTCTGGGATACAGTCTGGTTTCATTTGGCGGGCAGACCCTGCGGATCGTAGGGCAGTCGATGGAGCCGACCTTGCAGAATGGAGATCTGGTTCTTGTGAATAAGGCAAGGTACCTGTTTCATGAGCCGGAACGATTTGACCTGATCGCATTTAAACAGCGAGAAGGAGATAACAGCTATTATAATGTAAAGCGGGTGATCGGACTGCCGGGTGAGACCGTTACGATCAAGGACGGGCATATCTTTATTGACGGTGCGGCACTCTCAGATCTTCCTTTTGATGAGAATATACTAACAGAAGGTCTGGCACTGGAAGGTGTCACACTGGAGAAGGGCGAGTACTTTGTACTTGGAGATAATGTAAATAACAGTGAGGATTCCCGGTTCGCAAACATGGGAAATATTTTGAAGAATGAGATACTTGGTAAGGTCACCTATCGGTGGCTGCCGAAACAAAACAGAGGTGGACTATGAATATTCAATGGTATCCGGGGCATATGACGAAGGCTGTCCGGATGATGCAGGAAAATATAAAGCTGATAGATATTGTAATTGAGCTGGTGGATGCGAGAGTACCACTGAGCAGTAAGAATCCGGATATTGATGAGCTGGCAAAGAATAAGTTCCGGCTGATATTGTTAAATAAGTCCGATCTGGCAGATGAGCGTCTGACCGAGAGCTGGGAGAACTATTATAAGGAGAAAGGCTTTGCCGTCCGCAGGATCAATGCACGTTCCGGAGCCGGTATGAAGTCATTGACGAATGTGATCCAGGAGGCATGTAAGGAGAAGATCGAGCGGGATCGGAAGCGGGGAATCCTGAATCGCCCATTGCGGGCAATGATCGTAGGAATCCCGAATGTCGGGAAGTCTACGTTCATCAACACATATGTAGGAAAAGCCTGTACAAAAACAGGAAATAAGCCGGGCGTGACGAAGGGTGCACAGTGGATCCGGATTAATAAGAATGTAGAATTGCTGGATACACCGGGTATTTTGTGGCCGAAGTTTGAAGATCAGGAGGTCGGGATCCGGCTGGCATATATTGGCTCGATCAAGGATGATATTCTGAATGTTCAGGAGCTGGCACTTCGATTTATCGACTATTTAAAGCAGGAATATCCGGGAACGATAGCAGATGTCTATAAGGCAGAAGAGAATCAGGAATCATATCAGATACTGGAGCAGATTGCGGTGAACCGGCAGTGTCGGTTGAAGGGTGATCAGCTGGATTATGATAAGGCAGCTGCCATGCTGTTGGATGATTATCGTTCCGGCAAGCTTGGACGGATTACTCTGGAGCGTCCGGAGGTTTAAAAGACGAAGTTAGAGGTGTGAGACTTGGGAATTGTTCAAAAGGGTCAGGTTGAATATGATGATGAGCTTCATGTAAAGCATGAGCTGATAAAAATAGTATTATATATTATAGGAATCATAGGAATCGTTTTTCTGATTCATACATTTATCGGAAGCCGTTCGGAAGTGGTAGGTCATTCCATGGAGGATACCCTGCATGACGGGGAAAGTGTGTGGCTGGATAAGCTAAGCTACAGACTGCATGAACCGGAGCGGTATGACATTGTTGTCTTTCCGGTAGAGGACAGTGAGACCTATTTCATCAAGCGGATCATCGGCCTGCCGGGCGAGACCGTATACATTGATGAGAACGGAGATATTTATATCGGAACAACAGAAACGATATACGAGGATACAGACGGAACCCTGCATAATGAAGCGGAAAAGCTTTCCGAGGACTACGGTAAGAATACGATTCAGGAAAACATGCGTGGAATCGCAGCAAAGCCGGTAACACTCGGTGAGAATGAGTATTTTGTTATGGGGGATAATCGAAACAACAGTAAGGACAGTCGTTCGGAGGAGATAGGACCGATCAGTGGTGACCGGCTTCAGGGAAAGGCCGTTTTTCGGTTATGGCCATGGAAAAAATTTGGAAAGATCGATTAGAAATGAGGAAAAGATGAGTAGTGTACAGGAGATAAAGATCATACTTCAGCATGCTTCCTATGAGGAGCTGCCGGCCTATATAGAACAGTTCCGTTCAGATGAACGTTCCGGTGTCAGAAAAGAGCTGGAACGTGCAGAGAAGCGGTTAAAGCAGTGGTATGCGGAGCTGGAACGGATTGAGGCGATGAAGAGCTTTGAGTATCAGTACTGGAAGGATTATGATTATGTATGTGGGATTGACGAGGTAGGCAGAGGACCACTTGCAGGTCCGGTTATGGCTGCTGCCGTTATATTCCCGAAGGATGTGAATCTTCTGTATCTGAATGATTCCAAGCAGCTGAGTGAGAAGCGGAGAGAAGAGCTGTATGATGAGATAAAGAATGCAGCAGTTGCCTATGCGGTAGGAATCGCAGATGTGGAGACCATTGATGAGATCAATATTCTGCAGGCGGATTATAAAGCAATGCGGCAGGCAATCAGTAAGCTTTCCGTAAAGCCGCAGATTCTGTTAAATGATGCTGTTACGATTCCGGAGGTTACACAGCCTCAGGTTCCGATCATTAAAGGGGATACCAAGAGTATTTCGATCGCAGCAGCCAGCATTCTGGCAAAGGTAGAACGGGACCGTCTGATGTGTGTGTATGATGAGATGTATCCACAGTACGGATTCGCACGGAATAAGGGCTATGGTTCCGCAGAGCATATTGCGGCAATCCGGGAATACGGTCCATGTGAGATTCACCGAAAGACCTTTATTAAAAACTTCATCTGAGAAACCATATAATGTAAGCAGGCATATTATGTAAGAATGAAAGGAACTTGTATGAATATTTTAGGACAGGGTTACCCTACATTTGAACATTTGAATTTACAGACAGGCAGAGAACAGTCCGGAGGACAGGAGATAGCCGGGGTAAGGACCACCGGTGTATCAGGCAGTTATCCGAATGGAGATTCTGTGCCTTTATCTATGTTGACGGAAGGTCAGGTATTTACAGGTCAGGTTCTGGACATTACCAGTCAGGGCGTTAAGATCCAGCTGAATCCGGAGCAAATATTATTTGCAAAGCTCGGAGAACAGGTAGAGTTGAGTATCGGACAGCAGATGGCATTTCAGGTCCGGGAGAACAAGGGAGACCAGCTGGTCATCCGTCCGATGCAGAATGAAAATGCCGGGAGTATCGGAGCTGCTGACCGGGCACTGACAGCGAACGGATTCAGTCACAGTGAGCGGAATGTACAGATTGTACAGAATATGATGCAGGAAGGGATGCCGTTAAATCGGGAGTCTATCCGGATGATCATGCAGCAGGCAATCGAATATCCGTCCACAGATATTCACCAGCTGGTGGCAATGAACCGGTTAAGCATTCCGGTTACAGAGGCAAACATAAAACAGTTTCAGGCATATACCGGTGGAGAGCATCAGCTGGCAATGCAGACAGATACCGTTCTTCAGTCGGTAGAGAATATCCTGCAGAATATGTCGGCAGAGAGTCAGCCGGAACAGCTTCAAGGGCTGAATCAGGCATTGCTTGAGATCTTTGACTGGCAGGCATCGGGAGAGACGGAAAATCCGTCTGTGGCCGGAGCAGCATCTGTCATGAATCAGAATCCGGAGATGGATGAAGCGTGGATGGTATCGCTTCGTCAGAACCTGGAGGCATTGGGTGTATCCAAGGAAGATGCAGCGACATTGGTACGAAGTGATAAATCAGCCGGTCAGATGTTAGCGGATATTACACAATATCTGACAGAGCATTTGGAGGAGACTGCATTAAAGCAACCCGGAAGCCCGGAGAATCCGACGACAGCGGCAGAGCAGAATCTCAATGCCCTGCAGGCGTTTTTGCAGAGTGACGATTACCGGGGGCTGCTGACAAAGGGAATCCGTGACAGCTGGGGGATACGACCGGATCGTATGCAGAATCCGAAGGAAATCGATGAATTATACGAGACGATGTTTTCGCAGTCTTCCAAAATGGAAGAGGCATTTCAGTCGGCCGGATTTTCCCATTCCGATCTGTCGAAGAATTCTCAGAATATGCGGGAAAATCTCCAGTTTATGCAGGATCTGAATCAACAGTTTGTATATGCACAGGTTCCATTAAATCTGGAGGACGGACAGGCAAATTCCGAATTATTTGTATATACCAGAAGAAAACAGGCACGGGTATCGGAGGATGGAACCAGGGTATTGTTGCATCTGGATATGCCAAGTCTTGGTATGACGGACATTCTGGTATCCCTGCGGGATCAGCATCTGCATGCACGGTTTACCATGGAGGACGGACAGTCGGCAGAGGTGATTCGCAGCCATATGCAGGAGCTGCAGGAAAAGCTGGAGACGAAAGGATTTATTTATACAAATGAGGTCCAGAAGGCGGAAAAGACGCCGGTCAGACAGGAACCGGAAGCTCATACCGGAGAGGATGCAGTTATAACGGAAATGATGCAGACAGAACATGGAGACCGGGAGAAGCGGTATACGTTTGATATGAGAACCTGATGGAGGTGCCGG
>CABQJA010000131.1 GCA_902464345.1 uncultured Clostridium sp. | reverse complement strand
AGGATCCGCGGGCAGAGCTGGTGCGTCGGTTGCTGGAGTATAAGATGTACAAGTATGCGGCAACAGAGCTTAAGGATATGGAACTGGATGCTGCGGGAAGTGTCTACAGACCTCCGACAATTCCGAAAGAGGTGGCTGAATACCGGGAGGAAATCGATCCGGTGGAGTTATGTGACGGACTGACCTTAAATCGTCTGAATGAGATTTTTCAGATGGTCATGAAAAAGCAGGTGGAAAAGATTGATCCGATCCGAAGTAAGTTCGGAACCATCGAACGGGAGGAAATCAGCATTGAAGAACGGATGGATACGATCCGGGATCAGGTGAAGGGATTAAAAGGGATCAGTTTCCGGACACTGCTGGAAATACAGGCGTCAAAGATCAATGTAATCGTAACCTTTATGGCGATTCTTGAGCTGATGAAGGTTGGTGCGATCACGGTGCGGCAGGACGGATTATTTGATGATATTATGATAGATTCACTGGAATAGGAGATAGAATATGGAACAGGAGATAAAGAAGTTGGAATCGGCGATCGAAGCGATACTGTTCGCTATGGGAAAAGCGGTTACAGTCAGCCAGATCGCAGCGGCAATCGAACATGATACGGATACGACCAGAAAGCTGCTTCATCATCTGATGGATGAATATGATCAGGAAGAACGGGGAATCCGGATCATAGAGCTGGATGATTCATTTCAGATGTGTACCAGAAATGAATACTATGAGGTGTTATCCAAGATCGTCAATCTGCCGCAAAAGCATGCACTGACAGATGTGCAGCTGGAGACATTATCGATCATTGCTTATAAGCAGCCGATTACGCGTGCGGAGATTGAGGCAATCCGCGGGGTATCCTGTGTGCATGCCATCAATAAGCTGGTAGAGTATAATCTGATCGAGGAGGTCGGACGTCTGGATGCACTGGGACGACCAATCCTGTTCGGTACGACCGAGGACTTCCTGCGGGGCTTCGGAGTGAAGTCAACGGATGATCTGCCGCTGATCACACCGGATAAGATTGCGGATTTTGAACAGCAGGCCATTGAAGAGGCCAATATTACGTTAAATACATAATGTGCGAAAACGGTCATATTTTCCTGCCGTCTGCGATACAATATCATAAGCAGACCGGCAGGTATTTTTTATGAAACAGGATTGGAGCCAATGGAAGGAAACAATAAAAAGCCTCAGGCAGATTGAGGATATCTGGAAGGTTGTCGGGGTTCTGGCAGTTACGGTGATCCTCTTTGGAACCGGACTGGTAGAGCTTGGACAGCTATCAGAGCATACCGTAGCGGAAGTGGAAACAGAGGCGGTTACGGAAGAGTGCACTACAGAAACCGGAGCGTTGCAGAGCAGTGAGGCACAGGGTCCCGAAACACAGGCCGCGGAAGCGGAAAGCGCGGAAATCCCGGAGCTGCATGCCGGGGCAGCAGCCCTGATGGATGCAGACAGCGGAAGAATCCTGTACGAAAAGAACGGCTATGAGAAAAAGGCGATGGCGAGTACGACCAAGATCATGACCTGTATTCTGGCATTGGAGATCGGAAATCCGGAGGATGTAGTCACATTTTCAAAAAATGCGGCGGCACAGCCGGATGTTCAGATGAACGGTGCAGAAGGAGAGCAGTATTATCTGAAGGATCTGCTTTATTCACTGATGCTGGAATCGCACAATGATACAGCAGTTGCCATTGCAGAGCATATCGGTGGATCGGTGGAAGCTTTTGCAGAGCTGATGAATGAGAAGGCGCAGGAGATAGGTGCATTTGATACTAACTTTGTAACACCGAACGGTCTGGATGCTCCGGGACATCAGACAACCGCCTGTGACCTGGCCAGAATTGCCGGCTATGCAATTCGGAATCCGGAGTTTCTGGAAATTATCCGGACACCGGCACATACGTTTCAGGAGCTTCAGGGGAAACACACGGTTTCCGTTGTGAATAAGGATGCATTTCTGACTTCTTATGACGGGGCACTGGGAATCAAGACCGGATTTACCGGAGAGGCGGGATATTGCTTTGTCGGAGCTGCCAGACGGGGAGAGAAAACTCTGATCACGGTAGTTCTTGCATCCGGCTGGCCGCCACATAAGACCTATAAATGGGAAGACACAAGAGGTCTTATGGATTACGGCATGACAGAGTACGAGAAGCAGACACTTGTAACACCGGAACAGAAGATCAGCAGTCTCACAGTGCTGCACGGTCAGGAAATCACAGAGGTGGAGCCGGAGATCAGAGAAACCGTTCAGCTGCTGGTGCGGGCAGGAGAGGATATACAGATAAAGGAGAATCTGATTACGGATACGGAGGCACCGATTGAGGCGGATACCGTGGTTGGAACTCTGGATATTTATATAAACGGGGCATGCTTTCAGAGCCTGCCGGTATATGCAGGCAGGGATGTTCAGAGACTCACCTATTCATATGTGTTTAAAAAGCTGATCTACCAATATTTCCTTAACGAAGATTTACAGAGCTCTTAAGAAATTGTTTCGTCATTGCGAAAACGGGAAAGCTATGATACAATTTCTGAATAGGAACCTGGAAATGAAACAAGAGGTTTGTTTAGGAGGAATTATATGGATGAATTAAAATGTAGCGTATGCGGATCCCCGGTAAATGCGGGAGATTCATTCTGTCAGAATTGCGGAAATCCGATTCAGCCACAGAAGCAGGAAGAAACAGTTATGCCGGAGACAACACAGCCGGTTTCCGGAGTGTCGGAACCAACCCCTGTAATTATGCCGGAGGTAACAGAGCCGACAGTTGCAGTCACACCGGAAGTAACAGAGCCGACTCCTGTAGTAGCAGAGACTACGGAGACAATAGAAGCAGTACAGCCTGAGTATGAAGCAGTATCCGCACAGCCGGAGGAAAAAACGGCGACAAATCCATTCTCATTAGCGGAAAAGGATACAGCGACAGCACAGACCGGTACATATCAGCAGAATGCACCGCAGCCACAGCAGGCACCGTATCAGCAGAGTGCACCGCAGCCACAGGCCGGAACCTATCAGCAGGGTGTACCGCAGCCACAGCAGGCGCCATATCAGCAGGCCGGTGCATATCAGGGACCGTATTACGGTCAGCAGGCACAGATGGGTGCCCAGCAGCCACAGAAGCAGAAGAAGCCTGGCAAGGCAGCCGGAATCGTCGGTCTGATCCTCGGTATTCTGGGGCTTTTAACCTCTGCCTGCGGAATTATGGTTGTTCCGCTTATTTTCTGCCTGGTAGGTATTATTCTGGCAATTGTATGTCTGACGAAAAAGTCAAGCAAGGGACTTGGAATCTCAGGACTGATCGTAAGTGTTCTGGGTCTGATCAGTGGTCTGATCTTTATGTTCCTGGTACTGGGTGTATTATCTTCGGCCGGTAAGTCACTGGGTGAGATGGACTGGGAGGAAATCGTAAATACACTTGAGGATAACAACAGTGATGGTAGTCTGGACTATGTACCTGGAGACTATGATCCGGTTTATGATGGCGGATCCGGAGATGCAGAGGAAGTAGTACCTTCCTCCAATGCAGATCTGACAGAGGTAAATCAGATCATGATCAACGGAACGGTCTATACCTTACCGATCGCATTAAATGATTCCGGATTTACAATCAACACGAGATCCGATGAAGATATGGAGTCTCTGGTTTCAGATGGCTGGGAGCCTGGTAAATATCAGTTTGTATTACTGGATTCTGATGAAGGATACTCTGTATGGGGATTTGTAGAAAATACATCAGACGATACAATCTATTCAAGATCCGATCTGAAGCTGACCGGACTGAATGTGGATAATTATTCTTCATCCTGCACAGCAACAGACGCAGAAGTTGCAAACGGAATCAAACTCGGAACCAGTAAGTCACAGGTAGTCAGTCTGTTAGGTGAGCCGGACAGCACTACAGATGATGGCGTTTATTATGATTCTGCAGACGGCAAGACAGACCTGTATCTGGAATACGATGGTGATGACAAGGTTCAGTGTGTGGAAATTACAGTTTACAAAGATTAAAACTTGCATATTTGGAAATACTGTGTTATATTAACAATAGTTGTGATACCAGTGTGACAGTAAGAGTGGACGAAAGTCCACTCTTATCTTATGTTTTGGCTGTTTAAGCGGGAATCATGGTCACGGTCTGGTTGCAAAGCTTTTAATAAGAATGGAGGCTGATGATCAGAGTATGAAACGGGCAGAAATTGAACAGCGATGCGAAGCATTGGTGCAGCCAATTCTGGATGAACACGGATTTGAACTGTGGGATGTAGAGTACGTAAAGGAAGGTGCAAACTATTATCTGCGGGTGTATGCAGATAAGGAGGGTGGCATTACGATTGATGATTGTGTAACGATCAGTCATGAGCTGGAGGCAAAGCTTGATGAGGATGATTTTATCGGGCAGGCTTATATCCTGGAAGTGAGTTCACCGGGACTCGGAAGACCATTGAAGCGGGAACGGGATTTTGAAAAGAGTCTCGGAACTGAAGTAGAGGTCAAGCTTTATAAGGCCGGAGAGTATGGTAAGGAGTTTACCGGAATCCTGAAGGCATATGATACGGATACTGTAACAGTAGAACTGGAAGATAAAGAGGCAGTGATCGAAAGAAAAGAGATCGCACTGATACGATTAGCATTTGATTTTTAATTAAGGAGGAAAAGGAAATGTCAGAAATTATGGATGCACTTGCTCAGATTGAGAAAGAGAAAGGAATAGACCAGGAAGTATTAATGGAAACGATTGAAAAAGCAATCGTTGATGCTTATAAGAAGGATAAAGACAGCGACGTTAATATGCAGGTACAGATGGATCGCAAGACCGGCGAGTTCAGTGCATTTATTGAGCGTGAGGTAGTAGAGGATGTTACCAATCCGGCAACGGAGATCAGTCTGGAAGAGGCTAAGATGCATGATCCACGGTATGAAGTCGGTGATGTAGTTCGAGTGGAAGTACAGCCTAAGAACTTCGGAAGAATTTCGGCACAAAATGCAAGAAATGTAATTGTGCAGAAGATTAAGGAAGAGGAAAGAAAGTCCATCTTCAATCATTTCCAGTGTAAGGAAAAGGATGTTGTAACCGGTGTGGTTCAGCGTTATGTAGGAAGAAATGTATGCATCAGCTTGGATGATAAGACCGATGCCATCCTGACCGAGAATGAGCAGATTCCGGGTGAAACCTTCCGTCCGACCGATCGTGTAAAGTTATATATCATTGAAGTAAAGGAAAGCAATAAGGGACCTAAGATCCTGGTTTCCAGAACCCATCCGGAGCTGGTAAAGCGGCTGTTTGAAAAGGAAGTAACCGAAGTAGCAGACGGTACGGTAGAGATTAAGGCAATTTCCAGAGAGGCAGGTTCCCGTTCCAAGATCGCAGTATGGTCAAATGATGAGAATGTAGACCCGGTAGGTGCCTGTGTAGGATTAAACGGTGCCCGTGTAAATGCAATCGTCAGTGATCTGCGCGGAGAGAAGATCGATATTATCACATGGGATTCGAACCCGGCTATTTTTATTAAAAATGCATTGAGTCCATCCAGTGTTGTATCTGTAACAGTCGATGTAGATGAGAAGAGTGCCAAGGTAATCGTACCGGATAATCAGTTATCTCTGGCAATCGGTAAAGAAGGACAGAATGCAAGACTTGCAGCACGTCTGACAGGTTATAAGATTGATATTAAGAGTGAATCACAGGTTGAGCCGGAAGCGGAACCTACGGAAGCAGAGACTCTTTCATAATAAGGTACAGTGAGTAAGGGAGTGATTGCGTGGCTAAGAAAGCAGTAATGAGACAGTGTATCGGATGTGGGCAGCCCAAAGATAAAAAGTCCCTGATTCGCATCATCCGGACAACGGAAGGCCAGATCGAGCTGGATGCAACCGGTAAGAAAAACGGCAGAGGTGCATATCTGTGCATGTCCGGAGAGTGTCTGGAAAAGGCAAAGAAGTCCAAGGGCCTGGAGCGTTCATTCAAGATGCCGATACCAGCTGAGGTATATGAAGAATTAGGTAAGGAGTTGAAGACATTTGAAACCAGATAAGGTATTATCCATGCTTGGCCTTGCTGCAAAGGCAGGAAAGGTTACCAGTGGAGAGTTTTCAACGGAAAAAGCGATAAAAACCCGGAAGGCCTTTTTGGTCATTGTTGCAGAAGATGCTTCAGACAATACCCAAAAGGCATTCAGAGATTCATGTGATTACTACCGGATACCTTTTGCAATCTATGGTACAAAGGAAACTCTGGGACACAGTATCGGAAAGCAGATGAGAGCGTCACTGGCGGTACTGGATGCAGGGTTTGGGAATGAGATTGTAAAAAAGATCGATATGCAGAATAATTTGGAGGTGTAACGGATGGCAAAAATTAAAATACATCAATTAAAAACGGAATTGGGAATCGAAAGTAAAGAGATTATTGCAGTCCTGGAAGCAAACGGTGTAACAGGCAAAAAACCACAGTCTGCACTGGATGAGCAGGAAGAGGCAATTGTCAGAAAGGCATTTGCGGCAAAGGCAGCAAAGACAACCG
>CABQJA010000130.1 GCA_902464345.1 uncultured Clostridium sp. | reverse complement strand
CAAATGTGATAATAAAATTATTATACGTACAATCCTCTACGAATATTTTCTCCAGCTCCATCCGGCACTCTCTGGTCAACAGATTCGAGGTATCAATAATATAGCTGGCCTTGTCCCGCAGGAACTGGATCTTCCTCCGTTCCTCCTGAATGCCTGCCTCGATCCTGCCGTCCCTTGCCAGCGGATGCATCCGCCTGGTCTCCTTATAACGCTTGACCAGAACCTCATCCGTAGCATCCAGAAACAGAATCTCAAACGGATAACCCTGTGACTGCAGTCCCTCCAGATATCCAAGCAGCAGGGTCAGTCCCTCACCGCTCCGGATATCAATTCCGATCGCCACGCTGTTTACTTCCGTATCGGAATCATATGCAATTTCCGCAAATTTCGGGATCAGCTTTACCGGAAGATTATCCACGCAGAAATATCCGAAATCCTCCAATGTCTTTAACGCTGTACTTTTGCCCGCACCGGACATACCGGTCACAATCACAAATCTCATCGAAAATCACCCATTTTACACACTTCCGGCTCCAATGTCACCTGATAGTGTTCCTCCACCTGACGGATCACGGCATCCATCAGAGTTTCAATATCCTTCGCAGTCGCATGACCACGGTTAATTACAAATCCACAATGCTTCTCGGATACCTCGGCATCGCCGACCCGGAAGCCTGCCAGGCCGCTGTCCATGATCAGTTTTCCCGCATAATATCCCTCCGGCCGCTTAAACGTACTGCCCGCACTTGGATACTCCAGCGGCTGCTTCTGTCTGCGTGCCTCACTGAGCTCCTGCATTTTCTCTGCAATGGCTTCCTTCTCACCCTTTTTCAGGCACAGCTTCACTTCCAGAACGATATAATTCTTTCTGGTCACAATACTCTGCCGGTATCCGAACTCCATCTGATCCGAAGGAAGAATGATGATCTCATCATCCGGTGTCAGCAGCGTTACACTGTCGATCACATCTTTCATCTCGCCGCCATAAGCACCTGCATTCATCACCACGGCTCCGCCTATCGTTCCCGGAATGCCGTACGCGAACTCCATTCCGGTCAGTCCAAGCTCCTGTGCCGTCTTTGCCACCTTGCTCAGCAGACAACCCGCCTGCACCCAGATGGTCTCATCATCCGTTGCTTCGATCTTTGAGAATTCTGTTCCCAGCAGGATCACTACGCCACGGATTCCTTCATCTCCGACTAATAAGTTACTTCCATTTCCAATGATATAATATGGAACTGAATGATTGTTGCACCACTGGATGACTGCCTCAATCTCTGAAATATCCTTCGGTTTTACCAGTACGTCCGCCTTTCCGCCTACCCGGAATGTGGTATGCCGGTCCATCGGCTCCTCAAACGAAACCCGTCCTGCATCGATCACTTCGCATATACTTCCTAATATGTCGCCGTCCATAATTATCCTTTCAAATCCTTATTTCTTTATTCTGATCTATTCTAAAACAAATATTTCTAACTAACTCTATGCCATTCCGGCTTTATTCATGCCGATTAACCGAGGATCAGCTTTGCTCCGCCGTAGATACCTGCATCGTTACCCAGCGTAGCCAGCTCAAACTTGGTTCCGCGGCAGGCATGGAATGCATATTTTTCAAAATATTTTGCAGTGGTATCGATCAGCACCTTACCGGCCTTTGATACACCACCACCGATTACAAATGCTTCCGGATCTACCACACATGCTACCTGTGCCAGTGCACGTCCGAGGCATTCGCCATGTGCTTCCACCAGATCGTTTGCCAGCTCATCGCCTTCCTTTGCCGCATCGAAGATCTCCTTTGCGGAAATGTACTGCACATTCCGGAGCTTGGAAGGTGCATCGGTATTATTCAACAGGATCTTTGCCTGTCTTACGATACCGGTTGCAGAGGTATACTGCTCCAGACATCCCTTCTTACCACATCCGCAGGTCTCGGTCTCATCATCCTTTACCTGCATATGTCCGATCTCACCACCGGCACCGTTCACACCGGCCAGCATCTTACCGTTCAGAATGATTCCACCGCCGACACCGGTACCTAAGGTTACCATGACAATATCGGTGTAGCCTTTACCACCACCCTGCCACATCTCACCCATGGCAGCCATATTGGCATCATTACCGGCCTTTACCGGAAGTCCTGTCAGCTTGCTCAGCTCTTCCTCTACATTGAAGATGCCCCAGCCAAGGTTCACGCACTTTAATACGGTACCATCCTGCTTTACCGGTCCCGGTACACCCATACCGATTCCCGCTACATCTTCCTTATCAATCGTGCTCTCACACAGCTTATCCTGAATGGACTCTGCCACATCACTTAAAATATAGCATCCGCCCTCGTCTTTTCTTGTCGGGATCTCCCACTTCTTTAACAGCTCACCCTCTGCGGTAAATATACCGATCTTTACGGTAGTTCCTCCGATATCTACTCCAACTGCATACTTTGCCATTTTCATGTCCTCCTTTATAAATCATTATTCCTGTGTTTTATGCATATTACCGGTTACCCGGTTGTATAATTCCTGTGCCGCATTATAGCCCATCTTCTTCTGTCTGTGGTTAACCGCCGCAGACTCTACGATAATTGCTATATTTCTACCCGGACGGATCGGGATGGAATGACTGACTACCCGGTTCCCCAGAATCTCGGTATACTGGTCGGAAAGTCCCAGTCTGTCATACTCGGTATCCTTGTTCCACTCCTCCAGCTTTACGATCAGATCAATGTTCTGTGACATCTTAACACATTCCACACCGAACAGGGTCTTTACATCAATGATTCCGATTCCGCGCAGCTCAATAAAATGTCTGGTGATATCCGGAGCCGTTCCGACCAGAGTCTCGTCACTGACCTTCTTAATCTCTACGACATCATCGGAAACCAGACGATGTCCGCGCTTGATCAGCTCCAGGGCGGCCTCGCTCTTACCGATACCGCTCTCACCCATGATCAGGATACCTTCACCATATACATCGACCAGTACTCCATGAAGACTGATCCGCGGTGCCAGCTCTACATGCAGCCACCGAACCGCCTCATGTACGAATGAAGAGGTCGTGGAATTGGAAGTCAGAACCGGAATTCCGTACTCCCGTGCCACATCCAGAATAAAATCATGCGGCTCCAGTCCCCGGCAGAAGATCAGACAAGGGATCTTATAGGAAAATAATTTTGCAAAAATCTCCCTGTTCTCCTCCTCTGTATGCATATTCGCAATATATGCATGCTCTACATTTCCGCAGATCTGTATCCGGCTTGCATCAAAATGCTCAAAAAAGCCTGCCAGCTGTACTGCCGGACGGTTAATGTCCGGATCCGTGATCAGAATCTCATCTGTATTGATCTCCGGTAAATGATTGACCAGATGAAGCTTCTCGATCAGTTTTGTTAAAGTTACTGAATATGCAGCACTCGACCGTTCCATTCCTTCGCTCTCCTTTATTACAATTTACAATATTCTCTGCCTAGTTTACCATATCATTTCTTAAATTTCTACCGGTTCTTCGGGATTCTCGCCCTTATTTTCATGAAATTTCCGATATACTGCCTCTGCTGCCAGGCGGTTCATTCCCGGAGCCGTCTGAAGCTCCTCCGGTTCTGCCTGCCGGATGGCTTCGATCGTCTTAAACTGTGTCAGCAGTGCCTTTCTTCTCGCCGGACCGATTCCCGGTATGTCGTCCAGCACGGATTTCACCTGTGTCTTACTGCGAAGCAGCTTGTGGTATTCAATCGCAAACCGGTGTGCCTCATCCTGGATTCTGGTGATCAGATCAAATGCCTCGTTTTTCGGAGGGAACATGATCTCCCGATTCTGATAATATAATCCACGGGTTCTGTGATTGTCATCCTTTACCATACCGCAGACCGGAATGTTTATATGCAGGGTATCCAGTACCCGGAGTGCCACGTTTACCTGCCCGCGGCCGCCGTCCATCATGATCAGGTCCGGGAACCGGTTAAAGCTTCCGAGCTCCTCCTCCAGCCCCTCTTCCCGGATTTTTCGTTGTTCCTCCTGTCCATGCAGGAACCGTCTGGTCAGCGTTTCTTCCATACTCTTATAATCGTCCGGTCCCTGGACGGTCCTCAGGCGGAATTTCCGGTAATCACTCCGTTTTGCCTTACCGTTTTCAAATACGACCATGGATGCAACCGAATTCACACCGCTGATATTGGAAATATCATATGCCTCGATCCGCTCCGCCTTCTCGATTCCGATCAGATCCGCAATCTCCTGTGCCGCACCGGTCGTTCTTGCCTCTTCCCGCTTGATCTTCTCCAGATCCTGTCTGAGTACCATTGCCGCGTTCTCCTTTGCCAGCTCGATCAGCTTATGCTTCTCTCCCTTTACCGGCGTCAGGATATGCACCCGCTGTCCGCGTTTACTGCTCAACCAGTTCTCTAAAAGTTCTGTCTCCTCTACCTCTGTCTCTACCAGAAGCTCCCGCGGGACATACGGGGTACCGGCATAATACTGTTTTACAAATGCCGTCATCGCCGCTGCCGGCTGGGTTTCCTCCACACCCGCCATATGGAAATGCTCCCGTCCCAGAAGTTTTCCGTCGCGGATGAAAAAGATTGCCACCACAGCCTCGCCCTTCTGGATCTCCATGGCGACCACATCCCGATCTACCGCATTGGCATTTGTATTGGTGATCCGCTGTTTTCCGGCAATATGATTGACACTCTCGATCAGATCCCGGTATTCGGCAGCCTTCTCAAACTCAAACTCTGCTACTGCCTCCCGCATCTTCGTCTCCAGCACCTCTGTCACCTTCCGGATATTACCGTTTAAAAAGTCCAGCACCTGTTCCACATGCTCCCGGTACTCCTCTTCGGAAATATATCCCTGACAGGGTGCCGTGCACTGCTTCATCTGATAATACAGGCAGGGTCTTTCCAGTCCGATTTCTCTTGGCAGCTTCCGGTTACAGCGTCGGATCTGATAAAGCTTCTGCAGGATATCAATGGTATCCCGCACCGCACCCGCACTGGTAAACGGTCCGAAATACTTCGCTCCGTCCCGCTTCATCTGTCTGCAGAGAAGCACTCTCGGATACGGCTCCTGCACCGTCACCTTGATAAATGGGTAGGTCTTGTCATCCGTCAGCATCGTATTATATTTCGGTGCATATTCCTTGATCAGATTATTCTCCAGCACCAGTGCTTCCAGCTCGGAATCCGTGACAATATATTCAAAATAATGAATCAGCGTGATCATTTTCTCAATCTTCGGCGAACGGTTCCTGCCCGTCTGGAAATACTGCCGTACCCGGTTCTTCAGATTGATTGCTTTTCCTACATATATAATTTCATCTGATTTGTCATGCATCAGATAGACTCCCGGATGCTCCGGCAGCTTCTTCAGCTCCTCTTCCAGATTAAATTCCTTCATAGCCTGATCGTTTCTCCATTCTCTCATGAATTTCAATATTGCCCCGCTTTCACGGGGACGTTAGTCTCAGTATAAGGGATTTATCATCCATTTTAAAGAGCGGATTTTCCATTGCTATTTTACAAGATTCAGTATAGAATAGATGTTATAGTAAATACTACATTTAATGATTGCGGGGTGTTATGCTAATGAAACCTTACATTATTTCTACGGATTGTATGGCAGATCTTCCGGCTGATTTCGTCAGAGAACATCATCTGTCACTGCATCCGCTTTATTATTTAATGGGTGATACCACTTACAATGCTCTGGAGGATGCACTTCCTGAAAAAGAATTCTATAACCGGATGCGGAATGGCGAAATGCCGACCACTATGGCCAGTAATCCTGAATATATAAGAAAAAGCTTTACTCAGAATATTGCAGACGGCTATGATATCCTTCATATCAGCTTCTCTTCCGGATTAAGCTCCAGCTACAGCAATACCGCTGTAACTGCAAAAGAAATGGAATCCGAATATCCGGACTCCAAAATCGTAGTGATCGATTCTCTCTGTGCTTCTCTGGGTCAGGGGCTTCTGGTCTATTACGCATGTAAAAAGAAAGAAGAAGGAGCAACCTTAGAAGAGACTGCCGCTTATGTAGAAGCATTAAAGCTGCATATCTGCCACCAGTTTACAGTGGATGACCTGTTCCATCTCCATCGCGGAGGACGTGTCAGCAAGGCTACTGCCATTCTCGGCACGATTGCCAACATCAAACCGGTACTGCATGTGGATGATGAAGGTCATCTGATCAATATCTCCAAGATCCGCGGACGGAAACGTTCCCTTGCGGCTCTGGTGGATAATATGGAGAAGACCATCGGAGATTATAAAGACAAGAATCAGGTTGTTTTCATCAGTCACGGCGACTGCCTGGAAGATGCCGAGTATGTAAAGCAGCTGGTGGAAGAGCGGTTTGGTATTCATGAATTTCTGATCAACTATGTCGGTTGTACGATCGGTGCACATTCCGGTCCCGGCACTGTTGCACTGTTCTATTTAGGTGAAACCCGTTAATACGAATACTGTACCTGCTGTACACAGATCAGAAAAACAAATACCCGAAGTCATTTTTCCTGACTCCGGGTATTGTTTTTATTTACTCTTTTTATTTCTCTTCTGAATCAG
>CABQJA010000129.1 GCA_902464345.1 uncultured Clostridium sp. | reverse complement strand
AATTAAGATTCAGGGCAAAGAAGTTAAGATTAACGGTGTTCCGGCCGCAAGAGAAAATGGAATCGGAATCATTCATCAGGAAATTGTGCTGGTTCCATATCTGACCGTAGCACAGAACCTGTTCCTGGGCAGAGAGATCAAGACGAAGCTCGGAACGATCAATATGGCAGAGACCAACAGAAAAGCAAAAGAAATGATTGCATCTCTGGGTGTAAAAATTCGAGAGGATGCAATGGTAGAAGATTTAACCATCGCTCAGCAGCAGATGGTAGAAATTGTAAAAGCAGTATCCTTTAATGCAAACATTATTGTAATGGATGAGCCTACCTCTTCTCTTTCCAATGAAGAAGTAGAGCAGTTATTTGAAATTATTGAAAACCTCAAGAAAAAGAAAGTAAGTATTATATATATTTCTCATAGAATGGAAGAGCTGTTCCGGATTTCAGACCGGGTGACCGTTATCCGGGATGGACATTATGTAGGAACCAAGAAAACTTCGGAGACCAATCCGAATGAGCTGGTGGCAATGATGGTTGGTAGAGATCTGGAAAGCTTCTATGCCAGAGATTATTGCGACATGGAGAAGGCAGAGGTTGCACTGAGTGTTAAGAATCTGTCGAATGACAAGAATTTCCGGGATGTCAGCTTTGAAGTACACAGAGGTGAGATTCTTGGATTTGCCGGTCTGGTCGGTGCAGGACGAAGCGAGATCATGGAGACCATCTTCGGTGCGCATCCGGCAACCTCGGGTCAGGTATTCTTAAACGGAAAAGAAGTACATTTTAAGAATCCGATGCAGGCAATTAAGGCCGGTATCGCACTGGTTCCGGAGGATCGTAAGAAACAGGGACTGGTGCTTGGCAACAGTGTAGCATTTAACATGACACTGGCATCCCTTCATTTCTATATGAACGGTATCGCGATCAGTGAGAAGAAGCGTGAAGCAGTCATTGATGAATATACCAAGAAGCTCCGCTTGAAAGCAGCCTCTCCGGAGATTGAAGCAGGCAGCCTGTCCGGTGGTAACCAGCAGAAGGTTGTGCTTGGTAAGTGGCTGGCAACCAAGCCGGATGTACTGATTCTGGATGAACCTACCAGAGGTGTGGATGTAAATGCCAAATATGAGATTTACACCACGATCAATGAACTGGCAAAACAGGGTATCGCAATTATCATGGTATCCAGTGAATTGCCTGAAATCATCAATATGTGTGATAACGTATGTGTCGTAAGAGCCGGACGGTTGGTTGGAAAGCTGACAAAGGATGAACTGACACAGGAAGAAATTATGAAATACGCCGCAGGAGGAGTTGAATAATATGAGTGAATCAAAGAAGAAAAACGTACTTTTGAATAATCCGGTGGTCAATGTATTCCGAAGCAATATCGGTATCGTTATGGTATTGATCATCATGTGTGTCATCATATCGTTTGCAACGGATAAGTTTCTGACCCCGACAAACATCATATCTGTATTAAGACAGATATCCATTAATACCTATATTGCATTGGGTATGACGCTGGTAATTATCCTGGGACACATTGATTTGTCCGTAGGTGCGATCGTAGCAATGAGTGGTACTTTAACTGTAGGCTTTATTGTAAATCAGGGTCTTCCAATCTGGCTGGCAATTGTACTCGGCATCGTGCTTGGTGCAGTGACAGGACTCTTAAGTGGTTTCATCGTATCACAGTTTAAGGTTCCGGCCTTCATCATTACCATGGCAATGATGAACGTAGCAAACGGTATTGCATATGTATATTCCGGTGGACAGTCAACCCGTATTACAGATGCATTCTTCATTAACATCGGTACCGGTTATCTGTTCAAGGTAATTCCGCTTCCGGTTGTTTACATGGTAGTTTTAATTGCAATCTTTGCATTCCTGTTAAATAAGACAAAGTTCGGTACATATATCTATGCAATCGGTGGTAACCGTGAAGCAGCCAGATTATCCGGTGTGCCGATCAAGAAAGTAGAAATCATCGTATTTACATTATCCGGTCTGTTATCTGCATTCGCAGGTCTGGTACTTTGCTCCAGAATGTATTCCGGCCAGCCATCCGTAGGTAGTGGCTATGAGCTGGATGCAATCGCAGCCTGTGTACTTGGAGGAACCTCCATGGCAGGTGGTAAAGGACGGATCAGTGGTACTGTATTCGGTGCAATTGTAATCGGTATTATTTCCAATGGTTTGAACCTGATCGGTGTAAGTTCATACTGGCAGCTGATCATCAAGGGTCTGATCATCGCCTGTGCAGTTCTTCTGGATGTGCAGAAAGGTAAATTAGGCAAGCTGAAGAAAAAGAAGGTAGAGAAATAAAGAGACTGAGGGAAAGGAAAGCATGATTTAGAATGCTTCAGGGATAAAGATATGGAGATTTTTCGTAAAATGTCCTTTGCTGATTCAACTGGAGATGCGATTCCGTTTTATCACGAAGGGAAGTATCATATATTTTCATTAACACCGGCTCTGGGTACCACCGTGTACCCGGACCGATTAAGAACGACATGGAGCCACAGTGTATCCGAGGATCTGGTGCATTGGGAGGAGCTGCCGACCGCTCTTTATCCGGGCGAAGGCAATGAACCGGATGCATCCGGAGTATGGACAGGTTCCGTGATTTACGGCGAGGGAAAATACCACATTTTCTATACCGGTTACTCCCTGCCGAATGAGTTCCAGCAGACCATCTGTCATGCAACCAGTGAGGATGGTATTACATGGACAAAGGATCCGGGCAATCCGGTGATTACCCCGAAGGTAGAATTATACGAGAAGCTGGACTGGAGAGATCCATATGTATTCTACAATGAAGAGGATGCATGCTACTGGATTCTGATCTCGGCAAGACGTCTGGATATGCCGGTAACAAGAAGAGGCTGTATCGTTTTATATCGTTCCAGGGATCTGGTAAACTGGGAATACTACGGACCGATTTATTCACCGGGACATACCAACTGTCCGGAATGCTCTGAGATGTATAAGATCGGAGATACCTGGTACTTGTCATATTCCAGATTCTCAGAATTTGTAAATACAATTTACCGGGTAGCAAAATCCCCATTTGGTCCATGGACCAAGCCGAAAAAGGATGGAATCGGCGGCAGACGGTTCTATGCAGCAAAATCCATGCAGGATGACAACGGCAGACGGTTCTATTTCGCCTGGGCACATGACCGTGCAGAGCGGAGCGATACCGGCGAATGGTACTGGGGCGGCGCATTCTGTATTCCACATGAGGTGGTTGCGGATGAGAACGGTGAGCTGGATGTAAAGCTTCCGAAGGAATACGAGGAGATGTTTACAGAGCCGGTTGCCTATGAATATGAACCGGTACTTGGTGAGACAAAGTACTACGGCAAGAATACGATCGTTCTGGATTCTGTCAGCACCTGTACCTATGGATTTATGAATCAGCCGCAGGAGCAGTTCCTTCTCAGTATGAAGGCATTGCCAAGAGAGGCTTATGATCATTTTGGAGTTTTAATTAAGTCAGACAGGGAAGCAAGCGGATGCCTGCTCTTAGAGTTCGATGTCGCAATGCAGCGGGTATCACTTTTAAATCTTCCGATGGGTGTGGATCCATTCTGGGAGGCATCCTGTCAGGCTGTACCGAAGGCAACGGATCCGGGTCCGGATGGTATTCGTGTGTGTGAGAAGACCTTCCGGATCGTGGATGGAGAACCGATCGATATCAAGATTATTATTGACCATGATATGGTTGAAATATTTGTTGGAGAACAGGTTGCATTTACATATCGGAAATATGCAAAGGCACAGTATGAGGTAGGACTTTTAAGCCAGGATGCAAAGGTAGAGTTCTATGACATTTCCATCAGGAAGTAGAAGGTGCTGCGTATGGATAAAAAGTATGATATTGTTGCACTTGGTGAAGTGTTAATTGATTTTACACCTGCGGGTCGTTCGGAAAGCGGAATGCTGCTTTTCGAACAGAACCCGGGAGGGGCGCCGGTCAATATGTTGACTGCAGCTGCAAAAAACGGCTTTCGGACCGCATTTATCGGGAAAGTCGGAAATGATATGCACGGCAAATTTTTAAGAGATACCATGGAAGCGGAAGGAATTGATGCGGAGGGCCTGGTGGTGGCTGATGATGTGTTTACCACACTGGCATTTGTAGCTTTGAAGGAGAACGGAGAGCGTACCTTCTCATTTGCAAGAAAGCCGGGAGCTGACACAAAACTATGTTATAAAGAGCTGAACCAGAAGATTGTACGGGATACAAGGGTCTTTCATATAGGGTCACTGTCTCTGACGGATGAACCTGCAAGGACAACAACATTCCAGGCAGTAAGAATGGCAAAAGAATCCGGAGCCTTGATCTCGTATGATCCGAATTACAGACAGCCTTTGTGGGAAAGTCGGGAAGAGGCTATGGAACGGATGTGTTCCCTTCTGCCGTATGTGGATCTGTTGAAAATCTCAGATGAAGAAACAGAGCTGCTGACACCATATAAGGAGCCGGAAGCAGCAGCAGAGTATCTGATAAAGAAAGGAATCCGGATCGTGGCAGTTACCTTAGGCGCGGATGGCGTGTTAGTAGCTGCTGAAGGAAAGATGAAACGGGTGCCGGGTTATAAGAGCCGAGCGGTTGATACAACCGGAGCCGGAGATTCTTTCTGGGGCGGATTTATTTCAGAGTTTTTAAGACATGAATGTGCGCCGGAAGATTTATCTACAGAGCAGCTGGAACAGTGTGCAAGGTTTGGAAATGCAACTGCCAGTCTTTGTGTAGAGAAGCGCGGAGGCATTCCGGCTATTCCGGATCGCAAGACAGTAGAAGCGAGAATGCAGGAATAAAGCGAAAACCCGGAGTTACAATGAATAAGCCCAACAACGAATGATAAAGAACAAGAATCAAAAACGTCCGGTTACAGGAAGTGATGAACCTGTAACCGGACGTTTATTATTATTATGTGCATCTATAAGAATTCAGACAGATCTTAATCCGGATTATGTTTGGAAGAATTCAGTAACCAGAACATCCGGATATACATGAACAGACTGCCGAGAAGACTGACAGAGCAGATGATCAGCAGCGTATTGATAACCGGTGTCGGAATCTGCGGGAACAGAGCCAGTACAATGAATATGACGAATACGATCGTTGTACAGACCTTGCCATACCATTGGGCGGAATCCCAGATCTTCTTGTTCTTCCGAAAGGTACCGTAAAGTGCCATGAACATCATACTCAATTCCTTGATGAGCAACAGGATAAATACGTAGATCATCTGTGGAATCTGCCAGCACAGGCAGAATGCGATCGTGATATGTGTCAGCTTATCGGCGATCGGATCCAGTACCTTTCCGAGCTTCGATATCATGTTAAAGCGTCTGGCAATCTTTCCGTCTGCCAAATCTGTGAGAGCGGAAACCGCAAGAACGATAGCCGCCCTTAGAAATTCCCAGGTCGTTTCTGCATGCAGATACAGATAGACAAACAATGGAAGCAGCAGAATCCGAAAGACACTCAGAATATTCGGAATTGTGATTATTCGATTTTCATATGGAGATACCGGTGGGGTATCTGTTCTTTCTTCTGGATTTTTATTCTCTTCCATAATTTCCTCAAACTCTAGGCTTCTGAATTGTATTTTAATTGCTGAGCCTTGATCAATTCTTCATCATCAAAATAATTAATACGCATAGCGGCCTTTACTTCGGCTAAGGTACGTGCAGCCTCCTTCTGTGCCGCAATGCTTCCCTGATGTAAAATCTCATAAACAGCAGGGATATCCTTCTCCAGTTCCTTTCTTCTGGCACGGATCGGAGCAAGCTCTTTCTGCAGGACTGCATTCAGGAATCGTTTTACCTTCATGTCGCCTAAGCCGCCGCGCTGATAATGTGCCTTTAATTCGTCCAGATTGGCATATTCCGGAAGAAGCTCCTTGAAGTCCTCATCGGTAGCAAATGCATCCAGATAGGTGAATACGGTATTGCCCTCTAAGGAACCCGGATCGCTGACCTTGATATGATTTGGGTCGGTATACATATTAAATACCTTCTTCTGTACATCCTCTTCGGAATCGGACAGATAGATACAATTACCTAAGGACTTACTCATCTTTGCCTTACCATCGGTACCCGGTAAGCGGGAGCAGATGCTGTTCTCAGGGATTAATGCTTCCGGCTCTACCAGAGTCTCACCGTAAACAGCATTGAATTTACGAACGATCTCGCGTGCCTGCTCCAGCATCGGGAGCTGATCCTCACCGACCGGAACGGTCGTTGCCTTGAAGGCCGTGATATCGGATGCCTGACTGATCGGATAGGTGAAAAATCCAACCGGAATACTGGTCTCGAAATTACGCATCTGAATCTCAGACTTAACGGTTGGATTCCGCTGCAGTCTGGAAACGGTAACCAGATTCATATAATAGAAGGATAATTCTGTCAGCTCCGGAACCTGTGACTGGATAAACAGGCAGGATTTCGCAGGATCCAGTCCACAGGATAAATAATCCAGTGCGACTTCAATAATATTATCCCGGATCTTATCCGGATTGTCTGCGTTATCGGTTAATGCCTGAGCATCGGCGATCATAATAAAGATCTT
>CABQJA010000128.1 GCA_902464345.1 uncultured Clostridium sp. | reverse complement strand
GTAAGGTACCACCGGGAAATGGAGGAATAAGCATATGAAACAAATAAATAGAAAACAATGGAAGAAAATACTGGCCGGATTTATGATTGCAATGCTTTGCCTAGGAATCGCACCACAGAAAGCCAGTGCGGCAGAGGCAAAAGTCTCGATCGCACTCAGCCAGACGAATCTCCGGATCGGTGATTCGGTATCGGTTACGGTACGAATTTCAACAGATGGACTCATTGGTTCTTATTCCATGGCGGTTACCTACAATAGCGGGGTACTGGAATATACCGGCGGCTCGGGAAATGGCGGCGGCGGAACAGTATTGATCTCAGGCTTTGCCAGTGGTACGGAAAACAGTCTGTCAGCAACTCTGAATTTCAAGGCAATTGCCAACGGAAGCTGTACGATCTCAACTTCCGGCGGAAGCGTTTATAACTGGGCGGAGGAGGCACAGACTATCAGCTATGCGGGAGCCACAGTGACCGTTGCGGCACCGCAGGCACCGGCATCAACCGAGACCGGGGGTAATAGCGGAGACGGCACAACGGAGGCGTTGAAAGGCTCCGGAGATAACTCCTTAAAGAGTCTGGAAATATCACCGGGAACCCTGACACCGGCATTCCAGCCTGGAACTACGGCTTATTCTGTGACATTGCCGGAGGATACAACCTCCATTGTAGTAAGTGCGGTACCGAATGATGCCAAAGCAACAGTGGCGGTTTCACATAATAATGATCTGGAGCCGGGTGAGAATAAGACATATATTGTTGTAACGGCAGAGAACGGAACACAGAAGACTTATGTTTTAAATATTACCTGCGGAGAGGCGCAGGAGCCGGACGAAGCAGAGGCGCAGACCGTTACGATAAACGGAGTCGAATATGCGATCGCATCTGCAAAGCAGCTGGAAACCGTGGAGGCACCGGAAGGTTTTACCGCTGGTGAGACAGATTATAAGGGAATCAAGGTGCCGGTCTATCGTTCGCCGAACCAGAAGCTCCAGCTGATGTATCTGCTGGATGCGGAAGAACAGGGGAAATGGTATATTTATACTGAAAATCCGGAAAACTTTACATTATATATAGAAGAAAGAAATGCAGCGAACCGATATGTGATCCTGACACCGGGGGCAGATGTTGAAATACCGGATGGATATCAGAAGTCAGAATTGAATTTAAATGGAACGCCGGTGACATCCTATGTGTGCAACGGTGATGATTCCATTGTTCTGATATATGCGATGAATCTGGACGGAGAACCGGGCTTCTATTTCTATGATACGGTGGAGGGGACCTATCAGCGGTATCACGAGTCAGAGATACTGGAGCCGGTTGCACCGGCAGCAGATATGACAGAGGCACCGGCAGCCATACCGGTACCGGAAGAGACAGACAATACCCCGGTACTCAGGGTGACGGTGTACATTCTTGCCGGACTTTGTATCATTATGCTTGGAATGCTGATTTACCTTGGCGTGCGAATGAAACAGGACTCGGATTCAAGCTTGACATAAAGTGACTTGTGTTATAGCATAAATATAACAAAAGATGATGGGGTGGTAGAGATGCTGATTGAAATGGATTTTAACAGTGATGAAGCCTTATATATACAGTTGAGAAATCAGATTATCCTGGGGATTGCAAAGGAAACACTGAAGGACGGAGAATCTCTTCCGTCTGTCCGGCAGATGGCGAATGAGCTTGGTGTAAATATGCATACTGTAAATAAAGCATATGCATTATTGCGTCAGGATGGCTATGTGAAGCTGGATCGGAGAAACGGTGCAGTGGTATCCGTGAGTCTTGAGAATCGGGCGCACCATGTGGAGAATCTGCACTCAGATATGGAAATGATCGTTGCACAGGCAATCTGTAAAGAAGTGAGTCTGGATGAGATGCAGACACTGGTCCGGGATATGTATGCGGCATTTTTGGCAGAAACAGCGGAAGAAGCAGCCGTGGCAGAAGAGCTGTCAGAGCTGCAGCAGGCAATCCGGCAGGTAGAACAGCAGAGACAGAAGGCGGAGTCAGAGAGAGAAGAGCAGAAATAACAGAACATCAAAATGACAGAAATTCAGAATAACAGGAGGATTTACGATGGACAATCAGTATACAAAGGCAGCACAGATGTCTATCGAGGCAGCGGCGAAGGCAGCCAGACGCATGAAGCATGACTGTATAGGAAGCGAGCATCTGCTGCTTGGTATTTTGGAGGAAGAGAACAATGTTGCGGCGAAGGTGCTGGAAGCAGGCGGGATTCAGGCAGAGAGAATTCAGAATTTGATTGAGAACAGTATCTGTGCGACCGGATCTGTAGCAGTGAAGAGTCCGTATAAATATACCTTGATGTATAATCGCGTAATTGAGCAGAGCCGGGCGGAGGCAATCTGGACCAGAAGTGAGAAGATCGGAACCGAGCATCTGCTGCTTGCAATGATCAAGACTCCGGATTGTATCGCAATGAAGATCTTAAACAGCATCGGAGTAAATATTCAGAAGCTGTATATAGAGCTTCGCATGGCAATGGGGGTAGATCAGGCAACCGCCAGAAATGAGTATGCGGGTAATACCGGTAAAAAGAAGGCAAAGCAGGCAACGGCTATGCTGGATAAATATAGCCGCGATCTGACAAAGCAGGCACGGGAAGGCCGGTTGGATCCGGTTGTAGGACGCACCGAGGAGATTGAGCGGGTAATTCAGATACTGAGCCGCAGGACCAAGAATAACCCATGTCTGGTAGGAGAACCGGGAGTCGGTAAAACCGCGATTGTAGAAGGACTTGCCAGTATGCTTGCGACCGGGAATGTTCCGGGAACGATGAAAGAGAAACGTCTGGTATCTCTGGATTTATCGGCAATGGTAGCAGGATCCAAATACCGGGGTGAATTTGAAGAACGGATTAAGCGGATCATTGAGGAAGTGGAACGGGATGGCTCGATTATCTTATTTGTGGATGAGCTTCATACGCTGATCGGTGCAGGTGGCGCAGAGGGTGCGATTGACGCATCCAATATATTAAAGCCGGCACTTTCCAGAGGAGAGATCCAGATGATCGGTGCTACAACAACCGCAGAATTTCGCAAATATATTGAGAAGGATGCGGCACTGGAACGGAGATTTCAGCCGGTTAAGGTGGAAGAACCGACCGGGGAACAGGCATTGGAGATATTAAAGGGCCTGCGACATTGCTATGAAGACCACCATGGTGTGAGGATTGAAGATACGGCACTGGAGGCAGCGGTGGCACTTTCGGAGCGTTATATCAATGACCGGTATCTTCCGGATAAGGCAATTGATCTGATCGATGAGGCATGTTCCAGAAAGAGGCTGCAGTCTCTGAGCCGGACTACACAGTCACAGGATCTGGAGCAGGAGCTTCGGGATAAAAATGAACAGCTGGAAGAGGCTCTGAAGCAGGCAGATCTGGAGCTTGCCAGAAGTCTGAATCAGGAGATGGCGGATATTCGTAAGAAAGAGGAACGGCTGAAGAAGCGGGAAGAAAAGAAGCAACAGAACGGCACATTGGCAGTCACAGATCGGGATATTGCACTCGTTGTTTCTGCCTGGACGAAGATTCCGCTTACAAGGCTGGAGGAGAAGGAGACCCAGCGACTGCGGTCTCTGGAGAAGATATTACATCAGCGTGTGATCGGACAGAACGAGGCGGTTGAGGCAGTTGCAAAGGCGATTAAACGTGGCCGGGTAGGCCTGAAGGATCCGAAGCGACCGATAGGTTCATTCCTATTCCTGGGACCGACCGGTGTGGGAAAGACAGAGCTGTCTAAGGCACTGGCAGAGGCAATGTTCGGGGATGAGAATGCACTGATCCGGGTAGATATGTCTGAATATATGGAGAAACACAGCGTTTCCAAGCTGATCGGTTCGCCTCCGGGATATGTCGGATTTGAAGAAGGCGGACAGTTAAGCGAGAAGGTCCGGAGAAATCCATACTCTGTAATTCTGTTTGATGAAGTGGAAAAAGCAGATCCGGATATCTTTAATGTACTGCTGCAGGTATTGGATGACGGACATATTACCGATGCACAGGGGCGGAAGGTCGATTTTAAGAATACGATCATTATTATGACATCCAATGCGGGCGCAAACCGGATCATGGAACCGAAGCAGCTGGGCTTTAATGCATCCGCAGATGAGAAAAAAAATCATGATGAGATGAAAGAGAAGGTCATGGAGGAAGTGAAGCATATCTTCCGACCGGAATTTATTAATCGTATTGATGATATTATTGTGTTCCATGCCCTGAATGAGGATGAGATTCATCAGATCGTAGATCTGCTGATGAAACAGTTATGTAAGCGGGTACAGGAGCAGATGAATATTACGCTGAAATATGATGTACACCTGAAAAATTATATCTTTGAAAAGGGATATGATAAGAAGTACGGAGCCCGTCCGTTACGTCGGGCGATACAGTCGCAGGTAGAGGATGGACTTGCCGAAGCGATTCTGAATGGTGAGGTCCGGAATGGTGATACTGTGAAAATTACAGTCCGGAAGGGCGAACTGCACTTTAAAAACTGTTCCGTGAATCCGGCATAATTCACTAGCCAAATAACCGGAATTAAGTTATAATAGGAATAGACAAATCAGAGACCGGAACGGAAGAATGGGTCTGAATTGACAACAGAGCAAATGCATCAACATGTATGAAGCACAGCACTATATTAGGAGGATAAAGAAATGTCAGTAATTAATGATTTGATTCGTACAGAGGAAAACGGCACATTAAGTTTTGGTAATACGGAGCTTCCGGCGAAAGCAAAACTGGATGGCTATGAATATAATGGTGATTTATATAAAATTAAAACATTTAAGGAAATTACCAAGCTTGAAAAGAACGGAACCATGGTATATGAATCAGTACCCGGTACAGTGGTACACGATTTAAGCATTCAGGAGAATACAGTGACATTTCAGGTGGAAGGCACAGAAGATGCGCAGATTACGTTGGAATTGGAGGCAGGCAAGGAGTATAAGATCTATGTAGACGATACGAACCTTGGAAAAATGAAAACCAATCTGGGCGGAAAGTTAAGCTTCAGTGTGGAATTGGTTCCGAATGAAATCGCTACAGTAAAAATTCATAAAGTATTGTAAGGAGCGACAGAATGGCAAAAGCAAAGCAGGTGTTTTTTTGCCAGGAATGCGGGTATGAATCAAGCAAATGGATGGGACAATGTCCCGGCTGTAAGGCTTGGAATACATTTGTAGAAGAAAAGGTAGTGACAGGCGCCAGGAAGACTGCAGGTAAGACTGCAGCTCTCAACTCGGCGCCTGCTAGTATTTTAGAGGTTACAACGGGAGAAGAAACCCGCATTGGTACTGGCATGAGCGAATTTGACAGAGTATTGGGCGGTGGTATTGTAAAGGGATCCTTACTGCTGCTGGGTGGTGATCCGGGAATCGGCAAATCAACCATTCTGCTGCAGGTATGCCGCAATCTGACAGAAGCAGGGCATAAGGTACTGTATGTGTCGGGAGAGGAGTCTATGCAGCAGATTAAGATGCGTGCAGAGCGTCTGGGGACGTTTCAGCATGATATGTATCTGCATTGCGAGACAGATCTGGATGTGATTGAGTCTGCAATCGATAAAGTACAGCCGGAAGTTATGGTGATAGACTCCGTCCAGACTATGATGCTGGAAGACGTGAATTCTGCGGCCGGAAGTGTGTCGCAGGTGCGGGAGGTGACCAATCGCCTTCTGCAGATTGCAAAAGGCAGAAATATCGCAATCTTTATTGTCGGACATGTGACAAAAGAAGGAACCGTAGCCGGACCAAGGACACTGGAACATATGGTGGATACGGTATTGTATTTTGAAGGAGAACGCAGCTCGGCATATCGGATCCTGCGCGGTGTAAAGAACCGGTTTGGCGCGACGAATGAGATTGCTGTATTTGAAATGAAGAATCAGGGACTGACAGAGGTGAAGAATCCGTCCGAGGTAATGCTGGAGGGACGTCCGACCGATGCATCCGGCTCGGTGGTCGTATGCTCTATGGAGGGCACACGCCCGCTGCTGATCGAGATTCAGGCACTGGTGGCACAGACGAACTTTCAGATGCCGAGAAGAACTACGGTCGGGATTGATTTTAATCGTGTGAATCTGTTGATGGCGGTGCTGGAGAAGCGGGCAGGTATTCATCTGGGAAGCTGTGATGCATATGTTAATCTGACCGGCGGTATCCGGCTGTCGGAGCCGGCAGCGGATCTGGGAATCGTACTGGCTCTGGTATCCAGTTATCGGAATCGGCCGGTAGATGAGCATACGATTATCTTTGGCGAGGTTGGCCTGAGCGGAGAAGTGCGGGGCGTAAATATGGCGGGACAGCGTGTAAAAGAGGCTGCAAAGCTCGGATTCACGACCTGCATTCTGCCAGCAACCAATGCGTCTAATATAGAACCGATCGACGGGATGCGGCTATTGGGCGTGAAGAACGTGAAAGAGGCAATAGACCTGATATAAGAAATGTTTAAAATGAACCTGTCAGTCCGGCAGGTTTATTTTGAATGAAATACAAAAGGAAAAATAAGCAGATAGTGATGTAATAGTATAAAAAAGTACAGGGGAAAATGAAAAAGTTGTGCATGTGGATAAGAGAGGAAAATTGTGGATAACACAGGCTCAAAATGTGGATATGTGTATAAATCAAATTCAAATGTGGATAGGTTGTCGACAATT
>CABQJA010000127.1 GCA_902464345.1 uncultured Clostridium sp. | reverse complement strand
TATAGCGGATGTGCATCTGGGGGTGATTCCGGATAAGGGAAAGACCTGGTCAGAGCAGCGGTCCAGAGAGATTTATCATACGTTTGAACGGATACTGGAGATTGCCGGTGAGGAGAAGGTTGATCTGTTACTGATAGCCGGTGATCTGTTCCATTATCCGCCAAGAATCGCAATGCTTAAGGAGCTGGATGCACAGCTGGCAGCAGTTCCGGATATGACTACGATTTTGATCGCCGGGAATCATGATTACCGGGCAGCAGGCTCTCCATTAGACCGATATGAGTTTCAGTCGGATACGATATGTCTGAAAGCCGGTGAGGCGGAACGGGTGGTACTGGATGATCTGCGGACCTGTGTGACCGGTATCAGTTATGACAGACAGGAGATAACGGAAGGAATCTATGATGCACTGGAGCCGGAGGAGACCGTGGCGACAGCAGGTTACTGCCAGATTCTGTTGGCGCATGGCGGAGATGCCAGACATTGCCCATTAGACCGGGAGAGACTGCTGGCATCTGATTTTGATTATATTGCACTTGGCCATATCCATAAGCCGGAGATTATTGCACAGGATCGTATGGCATTTGCGGGTTCACCGGAGCCGATTGATTATACGGACACCGGCGAACGAGGATATATTATTGGCGAAACAATAGAAGAAGCCGATGGATGGAAAATTCATACGAAATGGGTTCCTGTCTGCAACAGACAGTATGTTGATCTGACCGTACAGATGGAGCCGGACATGACGAACTTCCAACTGCTACAGCTGGTACAGGACAGGATTGGAGAAATCGGAACGCAGAATATATACCGGATTATTCTGGAAGGATGCCACGATGGGGTTTTTCGACCGGATTTTAACAGCCTGATGAACCTGTACCATATTTATGAAGTTGTGGATCATACGCACGGAGTCTATGATCTGGAACGTCTGGCAGAGGAGAATGCAGATAATCTGCTGGGGCGGTATATCAGAAGCTTTGAAAATCAGGAGGATGAATTACATCAGAAGGCGCTGGATTATGGAGTCCGGGCGCTGATGCGATGCCGCGAGTGGTCGCTGGAGAATAAATAGTTGACGGAGAAACAGAATGTATATTAAGAAACTGCTGTTACAGCATTTTGGAAAATACAATAACAAGGAGATGGAACTGCAGCCGGGGCTGAATCTTATTTATGGGCCGAATGAGGCAGGCAAAACTACGGTAAAGGATTTCATTATCGGTATGTTTTATGGAATTGAGCGGCAACGTGGAATTGCATCCCGGACAGACGAATATATGCGGCATGAGCCATTGGATGGCAGTGGATATGCAGGCAGTATGGAATTGCAGACAGAGGATGGTACGTATCTGATTGAACGGAATTTCCGGAAAGATCAGAAGACACTGCATATCTATCAGGAGAAGACCGGTCGAGAAGTGCAGACGGATAGTGGCCAGTCCTTATATGGAACGCTGGTAGATCTGGATAAGAACGGATATACCAATACACTTTGCATTTCCAGTAACGGTGCGGCCTATAAGTCAGAATTACAGGAACAGCTGAAGCAGTACCTGATGAATGTAAGCACGACACATACCGGTAATCTGAATCTGAAGGATGCCAATGCATACTTAAGCAACCGCAAAAAGGAATTGAATCAAAAGGGCCTAGAGAATGAATTGCAGGCACTGGGAAAGCGCCTGGTGGATGTACGGCTGGAGGAAACCCTGGAGGAATTAAGTCAGGAACGGCAGGAGCTCGAAGAGAAGCTGGTATCAGTTACTAAGCCGGTGATGGAGAAGTCGGAATCGGAAAAGTCCGAGACCGAGAATCAGAAGCCGGAACGAGAAGAGAGAAAGACCACAACCAAGAAGCATACTTCATGGAAAGAGTGGTTATCGGTGAATCCGAATATGGATCCTCAGCTGAAACAGATTCTTACTACGATTAAGGTGCTTCTGGGCTTTGGGGTGGCGGCACTGATATTTGTGCTTATTTTTATTCTGCCGATCTCTTTACATTATAAAGGCTGGCTGTGTGTGATTGTTGTAACGGTTGCGGTTGCAATCTGGATTATGGGAAAACACCGGAGTAAAAGAAAGGTGGAATCTGACAAGGAGAAACAGGAACCACGCTCCGCCGATAAGCAGGAGAAAGGGGCACCGGTACAGGCGACAGAGACCGACAGCGCACAGATCCTTACGTACAGTAATCAGCTGACAGATATTCAGGTGCGGGAGAATGATATCCTGCGGGAGTATGCAAAGCAGCAGGAGTTACAGAAGCGGTATGATGACCTGAAGGCAGCAAAAGAACGGGCAGAGTTTGAGGCGAGAGCAATCGATCTGGCGGCTGCAACGATCCAGGAATTATCAGAGAATATCTTTGATCAGTATGGTAGTGATATGAATGAACAGGTCTCAGAAATGGTAAGTAAGATTACCAATGGAGCTTATACGGATGTAAAGCTGGATGAACAGTTGAGAATCAAGGTACGCAAGCAGGGAAGATATATAGGAGCAGAACATTTGAGCACCGGAACACTGGAGCAGATCTATCTGGCAGTGCGGCTGGCAGCGGCAGATGAAATGAGTACCTCAGGCATGCCGATTATTTTAGATGACATCTTTGGATCTTATGATGATGCCAGACTGGAAGCAGCTCTGCAATGCATCGCTGAATACCGGGGAACCGAGCAGATCCTGCTGTTCACTGCCAGCGACAGAATCGCCGACACTTTGGATAAAACAAAAAATGACTATAACTACGTGGAACTCTAAGCCATGCAATTCGGTAGAAACAGAACGCCTGCGAAAAACACAATGTGCTTTTCGCAGGCGTTCTGTTTCTATTGAATTATAGGGCGCAGCCCAACATCGAGCCGTCAGGCGAGATGGGCATGGCTTAGATGAGCGCAGCCCAACATCGAGCCGTCCTTAAGACTCGTAGTTTTCAGTAATGGTATGTTTTACCTTATATTCATTGATCCGAGCCTGAATCCGCTCTGTCTGATCCAAAATATCACTGATAGAAGCATCATGATTCAGATGATCGATCAACAGTGCGATATACTTGCTTAAATCAGCAGAAGCATACCATTCTCTGGATAAAAGATCTTCCGGCTGGTAGGTCAGGTTGGTTGTGATAACCTTCTCGATGATACCGTCCTTGTAATACTGATCGAAAAGCTCCAGACCATTTGTAAAGAGACCAAATGTACACATACAGTAAACACGACGTGCTTTCCGATTCTTTAACTGCTTGGCAACATCCAGCATACTTTCACCGGATGAAATCATATCGTCAATGATAATAACATCCTTGCCTTCTACAGAGTCACCTAAGAACTCATGGGCAACAATCGGATTTCTGCCGTTTACGATCTGTGTATAATCTCTCCGCTTGTAGAACATACCAACATCGACACCCAGCATATTTGCAAGGAAGATTGCACGGTGCATGGCACCTTCGTCCGGAGAAATTACCATCATGTGCTCCTTGTCAATCTCCAGATCCGGAGTAGAACGAAGCAGGCACTTAATAAACTGATAGGTTGGACGAATATTTTCAAAACCGCTAAGAGGAATTGCATTCTGTACGCGAGGGTCATGGGCATCAAAGGTAATGATATTATCTACACCCAGACCGATTAATTCCTGTAACATTAATGCACAATCCAGAGACTCTCTGGAGCTTCTCTTATGCTGACGGCTCTCATACAGGAATGGCATGATAACGGTAAGCTTTCTGGCCTTTCCGGTCAGAGCAGCGATCACACGCTTTAAATCCTGATAATGATCGTCCGGTGACATTGGAGAAGGCTTGCCGCTGATCTTGTATTCCAGGTTGTGATTTAAAACATCAACCAGGATATATAAGTCTGTTCCGCGGACAGATTCGCGAATGACGCCCTTGGCTTCACCTGAGCCGAAACGTGGACATGCACTTTCAATCAGATATGAGCCTCTTTCATAGCCGTGAAATGCAATGGTAGATTTATGCTCGTTCTGACGGGCGGCTCTCCATTTTACAAGGTAATTGTCTACTTTATTGCCTAGCTCGGTGCAGCTTTCCATGGCAATAATTCCAAGACGACCCACAGGTATGGTTTCTAATTTGCTATCATCTGGCATGATATGATTCCTCCATTGGTTAGATTGTTAATAGTGATGAAATATGTAAAAACGAGGGGAAAGCCCCTTGCTTTTATAACATTGTTTTACGGTCCGCGTCAAGTCCTTCTTAGTCCGGACGGGAGGCGGAGACAGAAGACTGCCATTGTTTACGCTTGGCAAACCGGATATCGTCACCATATATAGTATAGATCAAATAATTCTCACATATACGGGAAAAGATACGTTCGCTGTAAAGCTCCCGAATCTCCTTTAATGAAAGATTCGTGGATATGATCGTTGCCTTATGCTGCAACAGACGGTTATTAATCAACGAATAGAAGCAGGAGGCGGTAAAGTTATTTGACAGCTCCGTGCCGAGATCATCAATGATTAAAAAGTCGCACTGCTCCATGCCAAAAAGAAACTCCTGACTGCCTTCAATCTGATTCTTGTTTAGCTGTACATCTGCCGCCATCTGAAAAAGATTGGAAGCAGAGGTGTAGAGAACAGCATAACCGGCATCCAGCAATTCCTTGGCAACGCATTTGGTTAAAAATGTTTTACCGACACCGGTAGTACCGTTAAATAAAATGCTGGCCTTTATCTGATCATTACCGTCGAAATATTCCGGTACATGATGAATATACTGCTGCAGAGACTGATAAACATTCTCAATATTCTCGCGAGGAGTCAGTTTGTGAACACCATCTGATTCACTGGCATAGTAATCAAAGCAAAAATGTTCAAAATTCTCATGTGCCAGATCACGATTCAGATTGGAATGCCGGTACTGGCGCTCTACGATCTTGTGCTTCATGCAGTCACAGTAATCCTGATTGATATATCCGGTATCCTGACATTTCTCACAGGTATAAACCGGAGCAAGATAATTCTTTGGGTATCCTGCCTGTACAAGTAACCGGTATTTCTGCTCAATTAATTCGCCGGTCTTTTGTTCGACTGCGAGTTTATCAGCTGCCTTTTTATCGTCATCCTCTTCATGCAATGCAGCCAGAGCGGCATCAATTGCGAGATCGCGAATGGTCTCATCGATCTCGGCAATCTGCGGAACCTTCGTATGAATCTCATTGATTCTGGCATTGAGCTCCTGACGATTGCGGAATCGGATCTGTTCATATTCCTGTTTGATTTCTTTTAAATAAGCAGCATTCAAAGACATGATGGTTCTCCTGTTCTCTAGTTTTCTTTTGTCATTTTCTGAACTTCATGAATAAAGAAATCATCGAGTTCCTGATCATTGTAGGTTCGTTGTTCAAAGTTATTAAACGGCAGATTCTGAACCTTACGGATCGGTATGGTCTTGGTATCCGCACCTGCCTTTTTCTGTGCGTGGAACTGCTCATCTAACTGCTGGATATCCTGAAGGCTTTCTACATGACTGTTATGCCAGCTGGTGATGATTCCGTTTATGTACTTAAAACTGCCCTTGTTTTCTGCAACCGCCCGGCGACAGGCCTCAATAATAATATCCGGCTGGAGGGCATAATCATTTCTCCAGGTATTAATGTATTTGAGATCTGTTGGGGTCAGGACACGGGTTAATCCGAGCTCTTTGGATATTGCGGAATTGAGCTCATGATAAGCACTTGTTTCCTTTTTGGCCTGTTCTGCGGAGGAAATACCGCGAGTGTACCAGTCGATGGCGACCTTCTCAATGTAGCGATAAGAGGTACGCTGAAGAGAGGCACAATATTCGATCAAAAACTGCAGTAATTCAGAAGAAAAATGCAACTGTTCATATATGTATAATAATGAATTTAATTCTGTCTGGGTTGGAGTGTGACCGCAGTACATCTCAAACTGGAAGAGAATGTCACCAAGCTCCTGATCCTTCTCATAGGCAGCGAGGCGGGCCTGAGAATAAGGCTTTTTCGCCGGAACCTCTGAAACAGCATCAGCGGCAGCGGCTTCCTGCGGAATAGCAGTTGTGGCTGTAGCAGCGATAGAGTCGCTGATAGCGGTAACAGACTCACGTTTATTCAATAACTCCATGCCGGAATCGGAATCTGATTCATCTGCCAGATCCGGAACCGGTGGATGCATGATCGTGATGCCAAGCAATTCACCTTTCTGATTATATTCCAGACGCAGTAAATTGCGGTCAACCCAGTAGCGGATTGCCCGGCAGATATCCTTCTGCGTGCATTCAAAGTGGTCGGCAACATCCTGAATGCTGACAGGATGTCCCGCCTGTAATAAACGAACCAGATATAAATAGATCTTTACAAACTCTCCGTTTGCGGTTGTCATATAGTAATCAATAAAGAAATTAGAAATCGAGGAAAAGGTCTCTCCGTTTTCTGTTGTGATTGTTATGTTTTTCATCCCCGAAACTCCTTTACTAATTTATATGCTACGCCATGCCACACCCTCGCCGGTAGTGAGTCTGTGTCGGGCATGACCTTGTAAATGCTAGTATATAATAGGGGGTAAAAATTGTAAATCGAACATATTTTCAAAGGATTGTGCACAAGAAATTGTGCAAAAAGTGGAAAATGTGGATAAAATGAAAAAATACTAAAAAACGTCGAAAAATTGATGGAGAACTGTCCACAACAATTCCCGGCTTCAAATGTGTGAAAAATTGTGGACATTGTGCATAACTATTTTT
>CABQJA010000126.1 GCA_902464345.1 uncultured Clostridium sp. | reverse complement strand
GTGCTACCCTACTCGGTAGGTGGTTAGTCTTCTCCACAGGAGTTATAGCTTGTGTTTACATAGAAATCCATTTATGGAAATCTATTGAGGAGGTTGTGTTTATGCTTACAACGGAACTTTTTATAGCCATTATCAGCTTGTGTATTACTTGTTTTGCTCTTGGTTATACCGTTGGTTCTAAGAGCAATGATTAAACGCAAAATAACCGCCCTGCCTGATAAACGAGCGGTTATTTTACGCTAAAAACATCAAGGCTGACCGTCTATCGGTAGCACTCTTTAACATTATATTAGCATTCCTCTTCTTTGATGTCAATTTGATATTTCAGTTACTCTTTATCCTTCGGTGTACACAAGCCGATCAGGGTTCCGATTCCATACGCCACATGCAGTAAGAAGAACAGCACCGGTAGCAGCAGATGACTGACAGAGAACCGCTTTCCCTGCCTGCAGTCCCCAATGATCCCGGTGACTGCCATAACTACCGCCAGCAGCCAGTACAGTCCCCACATGGCAATTGCCAGCCATGGAAAATGGAAGAAACACAGCACGGTTGTTATCAGAATTCCAAGAACAAATGCAAACGGTACAAAATGATAAATCTCCAGACATTTCGGACAGACCTTCACGGTTCTGCCGATCCAGTACCCATTGCCGTATTTCTGCTTCATCATTCCACCAAAGGTATTCCGTACATGCTGGTATGATATAATCTCCGGATCATAGCAGAACCGGTATCCGGCCTGCCGCATCCGATAATGCAGCTCATTATCCTCGGTTCGGCCAAGCTTCTCATTAAAACCGCCAACCTCATCGAAGATCTCTCTGCGATATGCCGCATGAAACATGGAATCCACATATCGTCTTCCCTGTTCCCGCCGATAGGGTGCGATACTGCTGCCGAACATAGAGCTTTCTGCCAGATACAATGTCTCCTTCCATGGGGTCGGATCATCTACTATATTCGGTCGCGGTCCGCCGGTAATCTTCTCGCCTGCCTCCTGAAGCCGGACATTTTTACTGACAAAATCCACCGGGATCGATGCATGTGCATCTATCCGGATCAGAATCTCCTCCTTTGCCGCCTGAATGACAACATTCCAGCCTGCTGCCTGCTTCCGCTTCGGATTATCCAGTACCTGAATCCGCTTAAATCCAAGCTCCGCCTGTCTGGCTGCAAATGCCTCCAGTTGCTTTCCGGTATCATCCGTCGAGGCGGAATCCACCAGAAGAAGTTCTATATTCTCATGCGGATAATCCTGCTTTGCCAGATCCTCTAATATTCCGTTTATAACATTGCTCTCATTATATGCAACGACTCCTACACTGACTGTCATGATAATTTCTCCATCTCCAGCTCACGGTAAGCCTTATGAAAGACTTCGAGCACATATGCAATCTGCTCATCCGTCAGGCAGGTGTGCAGTGGCAGGGATATCTCCTTTGCAAACTGTGCATAGGCATGCGGATAATCCTCAATCCGAAATCCCAGTGCCTTATAAGCCGTATGCAGCGGTAATGGCTTGTAATGTACATTGGTTGCCACATCCATTTCTGCCATCCGGGTAATCAGTGCATTCCGAAACTCCATGCTTTTGCCATCCAGAAAGATCAGATACAGATGCCCGCTGGAGCAATGATCCGCTCCCACATGAGCCAGTCCGTGTACCGGAAGGTCCTGAAGACCGGTCTCATATTTCTTAAGGATTTCCTGTCTGCGTTCCAGTAACGATGCATATCGTTTCAGCTGAACCTGTCCGATTGCCGCCTGAATATCGGTCATATTACATTTATAATAAGTGCCGACGATATCATACTCCCAGGCACCTAATCTCGTCTTTGCCAGCGCATCCTTGGACTGTCCGTGCAGGGACAGGAGCATGTACTGATGATAGAGCTCCTCGGAATCCATTCCTTCCATCTCCCGCCAGGTCACAGCTCCGCCTTCTGCAGTTGTCAGATTCTTCACTGCATGAAAGGAGAAGGATGAAAAATCTGCAATACTTCCGCTTCGTTTTCCATGCCACATTGCACCAAACGAATGGGATGCATCTGCCAGCACGATCACCCTGCCATAAAGCTTCTGTAACTCATTGGACGGATGGAACAGTGCTTTCTTCCGCTCCACAATCTCATATATCCGGTCATAATCGCAGACAATTCCTGCCAGATCGACCGGTATGATCACCTTTGTCTTCTCTGTAATCGCTGCTTCCAGCTGATCATAGTCCATTTCCAGTGAGTCTTCCTGTATATCGACCAGCTTCAGCTGTGCACCTACATGACAGACAACACTGGCGGACGCCGTATATGTGTAAGCACTGGTAATAACCTCATCACCGGGGCCCACGCCCAGCAGCCGTAATGTCATCTCCATGCAGGAGGTCGATGAGTTTAAACACACCGCATGTCCGGTTCCGCAATACTGTGCGATCTGCTTCTCAAACTCCTTGGTCCTCGGTCCGGTTGTGATCCAGCCGGAACGCATAGCCTCCGCAACTGCTTCAATCTCTTCTTCCGTAATATCCGGTGGTGAAAATGGTACTTTCATCTTCCAGTCTCTCCCTTCCATAGCATCCTGCTTTATATTCTGTCTCTGTAAGTCTCTTTATCCTTCACATAATAACTGCTATTTCAATACTGCGATCACAGTCTCGACCATGATCACAAAATCCCGCAGCACCTGAAACCGTTCAATGTAACGAAGATTGTATTTCATCTTTTTCGGTAATACCTCTTCTACATAAACCCGGTCAACATCCTCGGCGCCCTCTAACAACCGGTCTTCATCCTTATACTCGATACTTGCCTCTGAAGTAATCCCGGCCGGTAACAGAAGGGTCGCCCACATTTCCGGTGTATACCGCTCCACATAGTGCGGCACCTCCGGTCTCGTCCCCACAAAGCTCATATCGCCTGCCAGCACATTGAACAGCTGCGGGAGCTCGTCCAGTCTCAGCTTCCGTAAAAATCTGCCGGATCTGGTAATCCGCGGATCCTGTCCGACCGTTACCTGTGTTCCCAGCTTCTCCGCATCGACCACCATGGTCCGGAACTTGAAGATCCGGAACTCCTTGCCTGCCGTAGTGATCCGTACCTGCCGGAACATCACCGGTCCCCTAGAATCACACTTGATCCAGATTACGATAAACAGCATCAGGGGTGACAGTAATACGATCAGTATCAGAGAAAGTAGAATATCAAACAGCCGCTTAAGGAATAAACTAAGCGGCTTTTTCTTTAATATTCTATAATATTCTGCAACCTCCGGAGTACGCATGACGTCCGGAAGTTTTTCCCATTGTTTCAGCATACGGATCATTCTCCTTTTGGATTATAGGTCGGCACGATCTGCTTGATCAGCGGTCGGATATCCTCTTCTTCCTTATCCGTTGCACGCTTCAGTGCCTCTAACTCCTTCTCAAACCGTTCTTCATCAATCTCGATTGGTCTTCCGATATGAATCATCTTATTCTGTGTATCCTTTAAGCCTTCCTCGTCCATCAGAAGCTCCTCATACAGCTTCTCACCCGGACGAAGTCCCGTAAATACAATCGGAATATCATCATATGGAGTATACCCGGATAAACGGATTAAATTCTCCGCCAGATCCAAAATCTTCACCGGCTCTCCCATATCCAGAACAAAAATCTCTCCGCCTTTGGCATACAGCCCGGCCTCAATAACCAGAGAAACAGCCTCCGGAATCGTCATAAAGTACCGGATAATATCCGGATGCGTGACAGTGACCGGTCCTCCATGTGCGATCTGCTTCTTAAATAACGGAATAACACTGCCGTTGCTTCCCAGCACATTACCAAACCGAACCGCTACAAACTCTGTCTTGGAACGGGTATTATACATCTGAACGATCATCTCGCACATACGCTTGGACGCACCCATGATATTGGTCGGATTTACAGCCTTATCCGTAGAGATGAGTACAAACCGCTGCGTGCCATACTTGTCCGCAGCCCTTACAGTCTTCAAGGTACCGAATACATTATTCTTAATCGCCTCATTCGGACTGTCCTCCATCAGCGGCACATGTTTATGGGCTGCTGCATGGTATACAATGTCCGGATGATATTTTTCGAAAATATAATTTACACGACTGGTATTCCGCACGGAACCGATCAGAACCTCCAGGTTCAGTCTCGGATATTTCCGCTCCAACTCCTGCTTGATGTCGTAGGCATTATTCTCGTAAATATCCAGAATGATCAGCTGCTTCGGAATATGTCTGGCAATCTGACGACATAACTCACTACCGATAGAACCGCCACCGCCGGTTACCAGAACGACTTTTCCGCGGACATACTCTGCTATCGAATCCACATTAACGGTAATCGGCTCCCGTCCCAGCAGATCCTCGACCTCTACATGCCGCAGATTACTGATACCGACTTCTCCGTTTACCAGCTGATACATACCCGGAAGAATCTTCAGCTCACAATCGGATTCTTTACAGATATTTGTGATCTCTTTAATATTTTTCTTAGATGCAGAAGGCAGTGCAATGATGATCTCATCGATCTCATATTTTCTTGCATTATGAAGAATGGTATCCCGGTTACCGACAACCTTGATTCCCTGTACATACTTACCGATCTTCGCCGGATCGTCATCGATCAGGCACTTCACCTGTCCATTGATATAACTGCTGTTCGTGATTTCCTTGATCAGCATATTGCAGGACTCTCCGGCACCAATGATCATGATCCGGTTTCCGGTCTTATGCGTCAGCCGGTTATTCTTGACCATCCGCAGAAACCGGTATGCAAATCTGGATGCCAGGATCAGGAACATAAAAACAATTACATATATAAAATAATAGCTTCTGAACATCGGCATACCAAGCAGATTATAGCCTATAAACTGTGCTACCGTCGATGCCGCACTTGCCATTAATACATTGCCTGCCTCTAACGGGCCTGCATACTGCCACATACTGCTGTACAGCTTAAATGCGGTAAAAATAAGCAGTGTACAGACGATATTGATCGGCAGATACTTCCACATCATCTGAATGTACTGTAACTCAACAGCCGCATAGTTTAAGTTAAACCGCAGCAGGATCGTCAATGCTCCCGCAGCAAAAATAGCGACCACATCATACATGATCAAAAGAACCCGTCGCAGAAATAACTGCTGGTCAAACGGTTCGTTCTTCTTTTTCTGAATAAATCCTTTTAAACTCATTTCTTCTCCTAACAGGCCGGAACCTTATTACCGAATACTATGTCCCTTCGCCTTAAGCAGGTCTACCACCTGATATGCGTACTGATTGCACAGCTCATCTGTCTTGGCTTCCACCATGACACGGATTACCGGCTCTGTTCCGCTTTCCCGGATCAGGATCCGTCCTTCATCCCCTAACTCCTGCTCAATCTTCTCTACCAGTGCACAGACATCTTTATCTGCTCTTGCCTCCGGCTTACTCTTAACCTTTACATTAACAAGTAATTGTGGATAAATTGTTAAATCATGGAATAAATCTGAAATTTTCTGCTTGCTCTCCAGCATAACCTCCATGATCTTTAAGGATGTCAGCACACCGTCACCGGTTGTCGCAAATTTGCTGAAGATAATATGTCCGGACTGTTCTCCGCCCAGAGAATATCCATTCTCCATCATGTTCTCATATACATATTTATCTCCAACCGCGGTCTTTTCATACCGGATGCCGCAGCGGTCAAACGCCTTATAAAGTCCGAGATTGGACATAACCGTGGTTACGACGGTATCATGATTCAGCTCTCCACGCTCTTTTAAGTATTTACCACAGATATAAAGGATCTTATCACCATCAATGATCTCACCCTTATCGTCCACAGCCATGCAACGGTCTGCATCCCCGTCATAGGCAAAGCCGATATCCAGCCCCTTTTCCCGTACAAACTGCTGCAGTACCTCAATATGTGTGGAACCACAGTGGTCATTGATATTCGTACCATCCGGTTCCGCATTAATGACGTATACCTTGGCGCCCAATGCCTCAAACACATACCGGGCTACCGTCGAAGATGCACCATTGGCACAGTCCAGACCAACCCGGACATTCTTAAAGGAACGGGTCGCAAGTGTCATCAGGTAACCGATATACCGGTTCCGTCCGCTCGAATAGTCTGTTGTCCGTCCGATATTCTCTCTGGTTGCCAGAGGAATCTCATCGGTCAGTCCGTCAATATATGCCTCGATCTGATTCTCAACCGATGCATCCATCTTGGATCCATTGCCGTTGATGATCTTAATACCATTGTCATAGAATGGGTTATGACTTGCCGAAATCATAATACCGCAGTCAAACTCATCCACACGCGTAATATAGGACACACTTGGTGTCGGAGTCACATGCATCAGACACACATCCGCACCACTCGCCGTCAGTCCGGCAACCAGTGCATACTCAAACATATAGCTGGAACGGCGGGTATCCTTACCGATCACCACTCTGGCTCTTCCGTTCTTCGTTCTCTCACCGAAATAATATCCGAGAAATCGTCCTACCTTATATGCATGTTCTACTGTCAAATCTATATTGGCTTCTCCGCGAAAGCCATCTGTTCCAAAATACTTTCCCATTTCGTCAATCCTTTCCATGCCATTCTGTTATGGCATATCATCTTATTATAGGATATTTTATCCAAGATGGCAAGTTGTGTTCATAATTGGGCATCTTTTCTTCATAATTTATTTATTTTTCTTCATAAAACGACACATTTTTTATTACTATATC
>CABQJA010000125.1 GCA_902464345.1 uncultured Clostridium sp. | reverse complement strand
AATTATAAAAATCAGTTGACAGAATGAGAAAAATATATTAGGATTAGAACAGAACGAACGTATGTTTTGCTTAGGAGGATATTATGGCAAGTGAAGAGAAATTAAAAGCATTAGATGCCGCACTGGCACAGATTGAGAGACAGTATGGTAAGGGCTCTGTTATGAAGCTTGGTGACAGTGGGAACGGAATGAATGTAGAGACAATCCCGACCGGTTCCCTGAGTCTGGATCTTGCATTGGGACTCGGAGGATTACCGAAGGGAAGAATTATAGAGATTTACGGACCGGAGTCCAGTGGTAAAACGACCGTTGCACTTCATGCGGTGGCTGAGGTGCAGAAGCAGGGCGGAATTGCAGGCTTCATTGATGCAGAGCATGCTCTGGATCCCGCATATGCGAAGAATATCGGTGTGGATATTGATAATCTGTACATTTCGCAGCCGGATAATGGAGAACAGGCATTGGAGATCGCAGAGACCATGGTGCGTTCCGGTGCGGTGGATATCGTGATCATAGACTCGGTAGCGGCACTGGTTCCGAAGGCTGAGATTGATGGTGAGATGGGAGATTCCCATGTCGGTCTTCAGGCGAGACTGATGTCACAGGCACTTCGGAAATTAACTGCCGTTATCAGTAAATCCAATTGTGTGGTTATCTTTATTAACCAGCTGCGTGAGAAGGTTGGTGTAATGTTTGGTAATCCGGAAACAACGACCGGCGGCCGTGCTCTGAAGTTCTATTCCTCTGTCCGTCTGGATGTACGAAGAATCGAAACTCTGAAAAAGGGTACGGAAATCGTAGGAAACCGTACCAGAGTAAAGGTTGTTAAGAATAAAGTAGCACCGCCGTTCAGAGAGGCTGAGTTTGATATTATGTTTGGCGAGGGTATTTCCAGAGAGGGTGATATTCTGGATCTGGCCGTAGCGAATGAGGTAGTACAGAAATCCGGTGCATGGTTTGCATATCAGGGAGAAAAGATCGGTCAGGGCAGAGAGAATGCGAAGGCATATCTGAAGGAGAACCCGGCCGTTATGGCAGAGATTGAGAAAATAGTCCGTGAAAAGTGTGGAATCGGCACAGAGGAGAATGCGGAAGAAGCAGAGAAGGCAGGAAAGACTGCAAAGGGTAAGGCAAAAGAGGAGTAAGCATTGGAGCATAACCAGACAGAGTATGTACAGGCAAAAGAATATGCACTTCGGAGTCTTACCTGTCTGGAACAGTCAGAGTTCCAGATCAGACAGAAGCTGAGCCGGAAGAAGTTCCGGGATGAAACCATTGAAGAGGTGCTCCGGTTTTTGAAGCAGTATGACTTTATCAATGATCGGAGATACGCAGAGCAGTATGTGGCGAGCCATTGTCAGCGGATGAATCGCAGGCAGCTTCTTGATAAGCTGTATGCAAAGGGGATTCGTTCGGCGGAGATTGATGAATATCTGGAGCTGTATCAGTATGACGAGGAGCAGCTTCTGAAAAAGGCGGTAGAAAAGTACATAAATACACATGACATGACAAGAGAAAAACAGCTGGATAAATGTATGATGTATTTCAGGCAGAAGGGATATTCATATTCCATGATCAGAGAGACCATTGCGCAAATAATGGTATCGGAAAATGACTAAATTGTTGCAATTTCATGGGCAATTTTGTCGAAAATGATTAGGCATTTATACAAAAAACAAAGAAGATTTATTGAGGGCACTTGACATAATGCACAAATAAGTATAGAATTGTTATGTTGTATTCGTACAATGAAAACTAAATAAGGAGGTGCTCCTGTGGAACCGATTCAATATATAATTTGTGCTATTATAGTATTAGTGGTTGCCGTAATTACATGGTTTGCTGCGATTGCATATCGTAAGAATGTCGCAGAAAGTAAGACCGGCAAAGCTGAAGATAAAGCTCGAGAGATTATTGATGAAGCCCTCAAGACTGCCGAAGCAAAGAAGCGTGAAGCATTACTGGACGCAAAGGAAGAAAATCTTCGAATCAAGAATGAATTTGATAAGGAGATCAAAGAGCGTCGTAATGAAGTACAGCGTATGGAGAAACGAGTTCTTTCCAAGGAAGAGAATCTGGATCGGAAATCGGAACAGATGGAGAAGAAAGAAGCTTCATTAGCTGCAAAAGAGGCTTCCCTTGAAAAGCAGAAGGCAAAGGTTGAGGAACTCCAGGCAAAGCGGCTGCAGGAACTAGAGAGAATCTCTGGATTAACCTCTGAACAAGCAAAAGATTACTTATTAAAGACTGTTGAAGATGAAGTAAAGCATGAAACTGCAGTCATGATCAAGGAAATGGAAAGCCGGGCAAAGGAAGAAGCCGGCAAGAAGGCGAAAGAGTATGTGGTAAACGCAATACAGAAATGTGCTGCGGACCATGTTGCGGAAGCAACGATTTCGCTGGTGCAGTTACCGAATGATGAGATGAAGGGTCGAATTATTGGTCGGGAAGGCCGTAATATCAGAACGCTTGAGACTCTGACAGGTGTAGATCTGATTATTGATGATACACCGGAAGCAGTTATCTTATCAAGTTTTGATCCGATTCGTCGTGAGGTAGCGAGAATTGCGCTGGAAAAATTAATTATTGATGGTAGAATCCATCCGGCCAGAATCGAAGAGATGGTCGAGAAAGCGCAGAAGGAAGTTGAGACGACAATGCGGGAGGAAGGCGAGGCCGCTACATTAGAGGTAGGCGTGCATGGCATCCATCCGGAATTGGTTCGATTACTGGGAAAGATGAAATTCAGAACCAGTTATGGACAGAATGCATTAAAGCATTCCGTTGAAGTTGCTCAGTTATGCGGACTGTTAGCCGGTGAGATCGGTGTTGATATCCGTATGGCAAAAAGAGCAGGTCTTCTTCATGATATTGGTAAAGCCTTGGATCATGAGATGGAAGGTTCCCATATTTCAATCGGTGTTGATTTGTGCCGGAAGTATAAGGAATCTCCAATCGTAATTAATGCAGTGGAAGCACATCATGGTGATGTTGAACCGGAGTCATTGATTGCATGTATTGTACAGGCAGCTGATACGATTTCGGCAGCAAGACCTGGTGCCCGACGTGAAACGTTGGAAACATATACAACAAGACTGACACAGTTAGAAGCGATTGCAAATAGCTTTGATGGTGTTGAGAAAACTTTTGCTATTCAGGCAGGTAGAGAGATTCGTGTAATGGTAGTTCCAGAGCAGGTCAGCGATGCGGATATGGTTATTCTTGCACATGATATTGCAAAGCAGATTGAAAGTGAGTTAGAATATCCGGGACAGATTAAGGTTAGTCTGATCCGTGAATCCCGCGCAACTGATGTTGCTAAGTAGTCCGAAACATTGAGTCATTGAAGCATAATGCTGAAAACGTTCCGCCATAGTATGAATGAGAATTGATACTATGGCGGTTTCTTTTATTTTAAATGCTTGCAAATTCAAATCGTGTATATTACGATAGGCGATAAGAAATATCAGATGAATAAAGGATGGTAGGATAAATGGCAAAATACAGAAAACTGGGAGAGGAGCTGGCATATCAGGGGGGCATTATCAAGGTCTACCGTGACAGACTGCAGCTTCCGAACGGAAATGAAGTCGTGTATGATCTGATCCGGCATTCCGGCGGTGCCGCTGTGTTACCGATCACAGAGGATGGGAAGCTGGTAGTTGTCAGACAGTATCGGAACAGTGTAGACAGGGAGGTGCTGGAGATTCCGGCCGGATTATTGGAACCAACGGATGAATCCGGTGAGGTCTGTGCCAGACGGGAACTGCAGGAGGAAACCGGTTATATGGCAGGAAACATGGAATTTGTGGCACAGGTTTATGGGGCCATCGGGGTCTGTGATGAGAAAACAGAGATTTATCTGGCAGAAAACCTGACACCATGTGAAAGACATCCGGATCCGGAGGAATTTATTGATATCTGTTATCTGGAGCTGGAGGATGCAATCCGGATGATCCAAAACCGGGAGATCATAGATGCAAAAACAGTAATTGCGATCCAGTATTATCAATTGAAAAAGCAGAAGCTTCAGGGATAATTTTATCCCATGCAGCATATATAGTATAAGCCGGACATGGTTCCGGCTTATTAAAATAGCCGGAGGTGAAATATGGGTGAAAGAAAGATTTCCTGGCTGATATTGGCGTGCTTTACAGGGATTATAGCCGGAACAATCCTGACCAATGTGACCGGACTGGTGAAGCCGGACCTGCTATATATGTTTGCAGTTGATCAATATTCAGCGGCCGGCTGGCTTCAGCAGGAGAGAAAGGAGCTGCTGCTTTATTTATTTCGACAAAGAGGAATTCAGTTTCTGGTTTTCTGCGTGATCGGATTTCTTGGAAATCCTGCAATGATCGTTTTACTTGGCGTGTTTTTCGGTGGGATGATCTGGGGAATGGTAATCTCACTGGAAACGATGCGGCTTGGAATTCATGGAATGCTGTTTGCGGTCAGTCTATTTCTGCCACATGGTCTGTTTTATATTGCAGCATTCGGAGGGTTTATCTGGATGAAGGAGAAGCTGGAAGAGATACCGATGTCAGTCGTGAGCTATGGATTGCGATGTATAGCATTGCCGCTCCTGTTTACGGTGCTTGGAATCCTGGCAGAAGGCTTTGTGTCACCGCTGTTGATTCAATGGGTTATGAGGGGCTGAAGTGATAGAAAATGCACATTTTGTATATTGATTTTTCAGGAATGACTGAGTATAATAAAAACAATATCGGCGAATTGTGAAAGGTATTGTTGAATGGGTGAAGAAATCGGTTACTTTGAGACCTATTTAAGAGATGTGAAGCGGTCAAGTGTAAACACGATCGCAGCATATCGCAGGGATCTGGTAAAGTTTGAAAAGTATATGGCAGAACAGGGGAGGACTTCGGTTGACATGGTAACTGCAACCAGTCTGACAAGCTATGTTCTTTTTTTGGAAAAGCAGGGAATGTCTACAGCTACAATTTCCAGAAGTGTAGCGTCCATTCGTGCTTTTTTCGTGTTTTTATTGCGAAAAGGAAGAATCACCCAGGATCCGTCAGAACAGCTGAAACCGCCGCATGTGGAGAAGAAGATACCACAGGTTCTGACTGTGGCAGAGGTAGAGCTTCTGTTAGAGCAGCCGGCCGGAAATTCACCGAAGGAATTGCGGGATAAGGCAATGCTGGAGCTGTTATATGCGACCGGAATCCGGGTATCCGAGCTGATTTCCCTGAAGATTCAGGATATCAATCTTCATATGAGTTATATTTGCTGTCATGATGGAGAGAAGGAACGTGTGATCCCGTTTGAACGGGCGGCGAAGGAGGCGGTTGTCCGTTATCTGGAGCAGGGACGCGATTCTCTGAACAGAGACAGTGATTACCTGTTTGTGAATTATCAGGGCGGCGCCATGACCAGACAGGGATTCTGGAAAATAATCAAACATTATGCGGATATGGCGGGAATCGAGAAGGATATTACCCCGCATATGATCAGACATTCGTTTGCATCCCATCTGGTAGATAACGGAGCAGATTTGAAGGCTGTTCAGGAAATGCTGGGGCATTCGGATATTTCGACAACCCAGATTTATATGAAACGAAACGCAGTTCGATTAAAGGAAATATATGATCAGGCTCATCCGAGAGCAAAGAAGGCATAAGGAATATTTATATGATAAAAACAGGCAAATTATCAAATGGAATTCGAACCGTAATCGAAACAGTGCCCAATGTACGTTCAGTTGCATTGGGCATTTATGTTGAAATCGGTTCCGCATACGAAACAGAACAAAATAACGGAATATCGCATATGATCGAGCATATGCTGTTCAAGGGGACAGAAACAAGGTCTGCGCATGAGATAGCGATCGAAACGGCACGTCTCGGAGATGATCTCAATGCGTATACAGCAAAAGAGGTTACATGCTTTTATGCAAGAGTGCTGGATGAACAGCTGCCGGCAATTGTGGAGATCCTTGGGGACATGCTGTCACATTCCGTATTCCGGAAAGAAGATCTGGAGAAGGAAAAGGGAATTATCCTGGACGAGATTGATATGTATGAGGATTCACCGGAGGATATGGTTCAGGAGCAGTTTCAGAAGCTGACCTGGCGGGATGATCCGCTGGGATATATTATTTCCGGGAAAGAGGAAAATGTCAGACGGATTTCCAGAGAAGAGCTGATGCAATTCTGGAAGGAGACTTATATTGCGGAACGGATTCTGATATCGGTAGCCGGGAATGTGGATCCGGAGCAGGTGAGGAATCTGCTGGAACGTCATTTTTCATCCATACCGCGTGGCACCTATCAGAGAAAGACCGAGGTCCCGGTGTACTATCCGGTCCGGCAGGTGTTTCAGAAGGAAACAGAGCAGATTCATCTGTGCATGGGATTTCCTGGAATCAGTCATACGGACAGCCGAAGCTATATTCTGTCCATGGCAAACAGTATCCTGGGTGGAAGCTCCTGCTCCCGATTGTTTCAGCAGATCCGGGAAGAACAGGGACATTGCTACAGCATTTATTCGTATGGAAGCTCTTATCGGACAACAGGAACGATTCAGATTTATGCAGGAATGAATCCGGAGCATGTGCCAGATGTATGCAGTGGGATTCTGGATGTGATCCGGAAGCTGCAGGAGACCGGCCCGACAGAGGAGGAAATCAGGCAGACATTATCACAGATTCGCTCAGAGCTTTATCTGTCTATGGAAAATACACATAACCGGATGAATCATAATGCCCGCAGTTTTCTTTATTATGACCGATTTATC
>CABQJA010000124.1 GCA_902464345.1 uncultured Clostridium sp. | reverse complement strand
AATTATCCTGTGTTGCTCTTCTTTCGTGACCGTTATAAGAACCTTGCGTTGCCACCTTTCTTCTCCTCTCGTTCCTATGTAACTTTTAAAAACAGGTTTCCCTCTGTTTCCACTCTTTTCATTTTAGACAAAAACCGTATAAAGTCAAGCAAAATATCGTCTTTATTGTTGCCATTTCTATGGTTTTTTAGTATATTTAATTCACCGATAACAAATCAGAAAGGGATTATATTATGAATGACAAATCTGTAAATAATAAAACAAATGTCTCTGACGGCAGTCTGTATCTTGATCAGGAGGCTGAAGATACCATCACTATTTATCTGGATGACTGTGAAGTAGAATGTGGAATCATCGCAAGTTTTCCGCTTGATGATAAGGATTATGTTGCCCTGCTTCCATTGGAAGAGGTAGAAGGCTTATCTGAGGATGAGATTCTTCTATATGCATATACAAAAGATGGCGATGAACTGAATCTGATTGAAATTACAGATGAAGATGAGTTCGACCGTGTTGCGGACACCTTCGATGAAATGCTCGATGATGCCGCTTTTAATGATCTTTAGACCTAATGTTCTTTAAACAGGATACGGATTGTGGTACCTGCACCACTTTCACTTTCTAATGTCATTTCTGCCCGGTGCTGGCTGACAATGTGCTTTACGATTGCCAGCCCAAGGCCGGTTCCTCCGGTTGATTTTGACCGGCTTTTATCTACCCGGTAAAATCGTTCAAAGATCCGATCCTGATGTTCTTTCGGAATCCCGATTCCGTTATCTTTTACCACAAGCTCCACATTCCCGGTCTCCTCTATCTCATGTACCCGGACCAGAACCTTTCCTCCACGGTTATTATATCGGATCGCATTATCACACAGATTGTAGATCAGTTCCTCCATCATCTGTTTATTTGCCTGTATCACACACGGCTCACTATCCAGTTCAACTGTCACCTCCTGCTTTTGTGCATTTAACTCCAGCATATGGATGCAGTTTTTTGCTACGGACTCTAAATCTACCGTTTCATACGCTACGGATGCATGATTCTCTTCCGAAACATCCAGTTCCGACAATCGAAGGATGTCATTGATCAATGTAAGCAGTCGCTTGGCATTTTTATGAATCTCTCCGGCAAACCGCTTGGCATCCTCCTCCGTTGCCATTCCATTTTCAATCAGCTCTGAATAGCCCGAAATGGAAGTCAGTGGTGTCTTCAGCTCATGGGATACATTTGCTGTAAAATCCTGCCGCATTCTCGCAGCCTTAATAATATCCTCATGTTGTTTCTGTATCGTTGTTACAAATGGTGTTAATTCTTTATATTCGGATGATTTCTGCGGTGCATCCAGATGCCGGGCCAATTCTTCGATCGGTTTTATAATACTTCTCGTCAACAAATTAGATAATAAAATACTGATTCCGATCAAGATGACTACCAGAATAGAAATCGGCAGAATTGTTTCCTGCAATAGATTCCAGACACTCCTTGATTCTTTGGCCACACGCAGAATCTCACCGTTCTGCATCCTAAGTGCATAGTAAAAGATACTCTGATTCAACGTATCCGAACGCCGGATACACTTCCCTTCACCATTTAGAAGCGCCGCCTTTACCTCCGGTCTATCATCATGATTTTCCAGTTCTCTGCTATCTACCTGACTATCATATAAAACTGTTCCATCCTCTCCAATTACGGTAATCCGGATTTCATCTTTTCGGGCATTCTCTGTCGCTTCCGAGTCATACACTTCCTGTTCGATGCTTCCCTGCAGAACATGCGCATAGCTTTTCAGACTGTCCATGATCTCCGCTCGCACAGCTCTATAGTATACAAACGTAGTTGCTGACAGTGTCAGCAATATAGCACAGATTGTCAGAAGAATATATTGTGCATTGATTTTCCGTTTCATCCATCTTTACTCCATAATATAACCTACATTACGAATGGTCTTTATCCTGGAACCGGCATCCTTCAGTTTTTGTCGAAGCGTCTTTATGTGCATATCCAGTGTTCTGGACTCTCCTTCAAAATCAATCCCCCAGACTCTTTCCATGATCACGTCCCTGGTCATAACAATTCCGGCATTCATCATCAACAGCTTCAGAAGCTCATACTCCTTAAATGTCAGTTCACAGACTTCATCGCCTACCGTAACCATATGCTTCTTACAGTCAATTGAAACTTCTCCCAATGTTAAATTCTGTTCTTCCACAGACTCACCGGTTCTGCGCAATACGGCTTTTACTCTTGAGATCAGCTCCATAACACCAAACGGTTTTGTAATATAATCATCCGCTCCTAAATCCAGGCCTTTTACCTTATCCAGTTCTGTTGTCTTGGCTGTCACCATAATTACCGGAACCCGTTTCGTCTCTGACATGCTGCGGAGTTTCTTGATAATTGCCAGACCGTCTTCATCCGGAAGCATTATATCTAAAAGGATCAGTTGCGGAAGTTTATCTGCGATCCGCTTGTAAAATTCCTTAGCGTTCCCAAATTCCTCTACATGATATCCACTGTTCTGCAATGCAAAACGCTCTATCTCCCGAATATTCTGATCATCTTCCACAACATAAATCAATGCCATTTTACTGCCTCCAAACTTCAACTTCTATGGCAACATATATTTTTCTGTATATTTTACCAATGCTTCATGATACTGTGAATCTTCTCCCTTTTCCAGATTCTCCACATACTCATGAGACGCATATGCATCATCCGGAATCTGGATCAGACTGATTGCAATATTTGAGCAATGGTCTGCGATCCGCTCGTAATTCGTAGTAATATCGGATAAAGAAAATCCAAGTTCAATCGTACACTTTCCTTTTCTTAACCGCCGTATATGTCGTTTCTTGATCTCATCATTCAGACCGTCCACAACCTCTTCCATCGGTTCGACTTCTTTGGCCAGCTTTACATCCTCTGTTTCAAATACCTGTACGGATGTTGATACAATTTCCTGGATCAGAGCTGAAAAAATTATAATTTCTTCTTCTGCCTTTTTGGAGAATTTCAACTCTTTTTCATACATCTCTTTTGCTGACTGCGCAATATTAACTGCATGATCGGAAATCCGTTCAAAATCACCAATACAGTGCAGGAGCATGGAAATTGTCAGACTATCCTTCTCTGTCAGGCTCCGGCTGCTTAACTTCACCAGGTAATTTCCAAGCTCATCCTCATACCGGTCAACCAGACTCTCCATTCTGCATACCTCCTGCAGTTTATCTTCATCATATTTTCGCAAAAGATCCATGGCCTGGAATAAAGCTTTTTTACAGATCTCTGCCATTTTCACTGCGACATTCTTACACTGTGCGGTTGCGATCGGCGGTGTATCCAGGAATCTTGCATCCAGTACCTGGAAGTCGGATTCTGCCGCATTCAGCTTTGCTTCCTCTGCGCTATCCCGGATCGTCAGACAGCTTAACTTCACAAGTCCGTCTGAGAACGGAAGCAGAATACAGGTTGCAAATATATTATAAATACTATGGATCACTGCAATACCAAGTGCATTTGCCGGTTCATCCAAGAAAGCAAACTTCATAAATGCATTTGCCGTATAGAACAATACAAGAAATACAGTACTTCCTATAATGTTAAAATACAGATGGATCAGGGCAGCTCTTCTTGCATTCTTTGTCGTACCGATAGATGATATCATCGCTGTAATACAGGTTCCGATATTCTGACCCATAATGATTGGCAGCGCCATACGATAATCAATCACACCCGTTACACTTAATGCCTGAAGAATACCTACCGATGCAGAGGAGCTCTGAATAATCGCAGTCAGTGCTGTACCTGCCAGTACACCCAGGACCGGATTCGTAAAAGTGGTCAGGATTGCCGTAAATTCCGGAACATCCGCCAAAGGCTCTACAGCCTCGCTCATGGTCGACATACCAAACATCAGAACTGCAAATCCAAGCAGGATACTACCGATATCATGATTCTTTTCCTTTTTGGAAAACATCAGTAAAATAACGCCAAACAATGCCAGGATCGGAGTAAAAGACTCCGGCTTAAACAACTGGACGATCAGACTGTCTCCTTCTAAGCCAACCAGACTTAACAGCCATGCCGTAATCGTGGTTCCTACATTGGCACCCATGATAACACCGACCGCCTGTGACAGCTTCATGATCCCGGAATTAACAAACCCAACTACCATTACGGTTGTAGCTGATGATGACTGGATGATTGCAGTCACACCCGCGCCCAGAACAACCGCCAGCAATTTATTTGAGGTCAGTTTTTCCAGAATCTTCTCCAGCCTGCCGCCGGATGCTTTGGTCAGACTCTCACCCATTACATGCATTCCAAACAGAAATAATGCAAGTCCGCCAATCATTGATAATACATTAAAAATGCTCATTCCAATATGACTCCTCTAATATGATTTTCGGACTTACGGTTATTATGGTAACCTTAACCTGTAAATTAAAATTCACCTTTGCGTAAAGTCCATGTAAATTATGACATAGAATACTACTATTTTTCAAGCCTATAACCATAAAAAGTTATTATCTGTCGAAATAAAGTCCACATTGTTTATAAAGATCACCCGTTCAATCCCATTCTCACGAATATATTCGCTCACACTTTCATGATAATACCTGAGATCCAGCATATGGATTTCCCGGTATTGATCTGCCAGAAACGGTACCAGACTGTTTGCATAAGAATCTTTAATGATCAATACTTTTTCGGTATTCACACCATTACTTTTTATACGAGCAACCGGATAATTTCCTCCAAAAAATACTGCATATTTATCCTTCCGCTCTGCATAGGACATATCATACATCGTATCGGAGCTGCGTGCTTCCTCTTCGTATTCTACGGTATAGGTACCTGACGGATTGGTGAGCAAATTCACCTGATCTGCCTCCTGATCAAACACCGGTGCCTTGGAATACAGAGATCCGTAAAACGGCTCCAGCACAGTCTGATTGTATTGCTCATACGGAACCGGTTCCAGTGACAGACTGTCACATAATTCTTCATATGCATAATAGGCTCCCAGCGTCGTCCAGTGATGGTCGGTCTTATAGTATATAGCTTCTGCCTTATGCTGCTTTAAGATTTCCGTCGGATCTACAACCTCCACACTGCCGGAAAGCACCTCCTCCGCCTGGCCGATCACCGTCTCCTGTGAATAGGTTTCTGCCAGCGCCGGCAGCTTTTCCGGATAGATCTCACTGGCATTCGGTGCCAGCAACATCGTCATCGGTACATCCGGATTCTTTTCCGCAAACGCCCGGATATATTCCAGATTGTTCTGCAACTGATCTCCAGGCTTCTGATAATCCTGAATCAGATAGCCATCCTTCCCGATAAATACCTGATTGATTTCCGAGATTCCGACTGCCCGGTTCAGTGCCACATTCGACTTCACGAACCAGTCCTTACCAAGAATCTGATCTGCCGTATAGCTGTCAAAGTCCGTGGTAAACTCCCCTTTCAGATAGCTTTTCCACGTAAAATCAGGCCGTATGCTCAGATAATGATTCTCCATTTCTGAGAATTCCCGTTGCGGATAAAAAATATACCCCAGTCCAAACACAAGAAGAAATCCTGAAAATACAATTATGACTAATTTATTTCTCATATGCTCTCCTCCTAGAATCTGAAATATAAAAACGGGTTAAATGCGTCACTTGCCAGACTGCCGGTTGCCATCAGCATCACAAGCAGGATGCCCAGCAGCTCTGCTACAGATACCACCACGGTTCGCGCCTTCTCCGGTATCTTGCCCGCGCATTTCTTCGCCAGCTGCTTCGGATACGGAGTCGCCGCAATTCCCATGATCAGAAATACCGCCAGATACGACAGCCAGTAATATCCGGTGTCGGAGTTCCAGACCGGTATTCCGCCGAATCCAAACATTCTTTTTATCACAATACCGAGCTTCGACAGATCATCATATGAGAAGATCACCCAGCTCAGATTAATGAAGAACAATGCATATAAATGCTGCACCGCTGCCGGCAGCTTCTCCAGTACCTTTCCGAATCCCGCTTTCTCGATCATCAGCAGGATGAAGAAATACAGTCCCCAGAGAATAAAATTCCATGCAGCCCCATGCCAGAAGCCGGTCAGAAACCAGACGATCAGCAGATTTAAGTAGGTTCTTGCCCTGCCCTTCCGGTTTCCGCCAAGCGGAATGTAAATATAATCCCGGAACCAGGTACTTAATGACATATGCCAGCGCCGCCAGAAGTCCGTAATACTTTTTGATATATACGGATAATTGAAGTTCTCAAGGAAATGGAACCCAAACATTTTTCCAAGACCGATCGCCATATCCGAATATCCGCTGAAATCAAAATATATCTGAAATGTAAATGCGATTGCAGATAGCCAGTACAGTCCGACCGACACCTGCGCATCCGGCATATTGCCGATCAGATCAAACACGCTGCCGGCTGTATTTGCAAGCAGTACCTTTTTCCCAAATCCGATCACAAACCGCCGCACACCATCGGCAAATTCCGGAACCGATTCCTTTCTGTTTTCCAGCTCCTCTGCTACCGTCTGATACCGCACGATCGGTCCCGCGATCAACTGCGGAAACAGGCAGACATAGGTTGCCAGATGCAGTGGGTTTCGTTGTGCCTTTACTTCTTTTCTGTATACATCGATCGTATAGGATAATGTCTGGAATGTATAAAAGGAAATACCAAGCGGAAGTGCGATTTCCAGCAACGGAAGCTTCGTGCCGCTGATGGCTCCGATCGTATGATTATAATTATTTA